>JBEIPS010000040.1:0-24287 GCA_040376915.1 Hylemonella sp. | reverse complement strand
TGCCGCACTTGGGGCATTTTTTTGAGTGCCATGAAACCCGCTACACCGCACGAGGAATCCATGCATGAATGAGACCGGGCAGGCGCCCCCCCTGTGGCGCCAGCTGCAGGCCGGCGCGGTCGCGCTGGCAGCCATCCGTGCCGGCACCTCGGGGACCCAGGCCATCGAGGCCGTGCCCGCCCTGCTGCGCCCAGGCGTGCAGGCCCTGGTCTATGCCGCGCTGCGCCAGCTCGGCCGCGCCGAGGCCCTGCGCAAATTGCTGGCCCCGCGCAAGCCGCCGCCTGCGGCCGATGCCCTGCTGTGCCTGGCCCTGGCCCTGGCCTGGCGTGACGAGGGTGCGCCCTATGAGGTCCATACCCTGGTCAATCAGGCGGTGGAGGCGGCCAAACGGACCGAGGCCACCCATGCCCAGGCCAACTTCATCAATGCCTGCCTGCGCCGTTTCCTGCGCGAGCGAGATGCCCTGGTCGCACAGACCGACGCCGACCCGGTGGCGCGCTGGAACCACCCCGCCTGGTGGATCACCCGCCTGCAGCGCGAGCAGCCGCAGCGCTGGCAGGCCATCCTGCGGGCCAACAACAGCCAGGCACCCATGACCCTGCGTGTGAACCTGCGCCAGGGCAGCGTGGACGACTACCTGGCCACCCTGCTGGCTGCCGGCATCGGCGCCCGCCGCAACGGCCCCCAGGGGCTGACGCTGGCCGCGCCCTTGCCGGTGCAGCAGATCCCGGGTTTTGCCCAGGGCCGGGTCTCGGTACAGGATGCGGCGGCCCAGCAGGCCGCTCCCCTGCTGCTGCGGGGTCTGGAGGGCCGGCCCGGCCGGCGCGTGCTGGACGCCTGTGCCGCGCCGGGTGGCAAGACCGCCCATCTGCTGGAGCTGGGTGCGGCCCAGGTGACCGCCCTGGACATCGCGCCCGAGCGCTGCCAGCGCATCACGGAGACCCTGCAGCGCCTGGGCCTGCAGGCCCAGGTGCTGGTGGCCGATGCCGGGGTGCCCGAGCGCTGGTGGGACGGGCAGGTTTTTGACGCCATCCTGCTCGATGCCCCCTGCACTGCCTCGGGCATCGTGCGCCGCCACCCGGACGTGCGCTGGCTGCGCCGGGAAAACGATGTGGCCCAGCTGGCGCAGCAGCAGGCGCGCCTGCTCAAGACGCTCTGGTCTCTTTTGCAGCCGGGCGGGCGATTGGTGTACTGCACCTGCTCGGTGTTCCGGGCCGAGGGCGAGGATCAGGTGCAGGCGTTTCTTGCGCACAACAAAGAGGCTCGTTTGCTGCCTTCCCCCGGCCATTTATGGCCCTCCATGTCGCTGGAAGGCGACGGGGTCACGGACAATCAGAGCAGTGACCACGATGGCTTTTATTACGCACTGCTTGAGAAGGGCGCGGGCTGACCTGTCCGTGCTGATGGCCTGCGCCCTGTTCGGGCTATGGCAGCCGGTGGCCCTGCGTGCCCAGCCGGCCGTGGTTGAAATCACCCAGATGGACCTGAGCCGCAACGGCGACGGGGTCGAACTGGCGGCCACCGTCAGGTTCCAGCTGCCGCCCGCCGTGCAGGATGCGCTGTACAGGGGCCTGCCGGTGATCTTCGTCGCAGAGGCCGAGATCTACCGCGAACGCTGGTACTGGGACAAGCGTGTGGGCGGCGCCCAGCGCCACATGCGCCTGGTCTACCAGCCCCTGAGCCGGCGCTGGCGGCTTTCCGTGGGCACCGGCCCGTCCAGCGGCAGCGATGCCGGCGTGGCCCTGGCACAGACCTTTGACACGCTGGACGAGGCCCTGGGCGTGATCCGGCGTGTTTCGAGCTGGCGCATCGCCGACTTTGCCGAGCTCGAAACCGGTTCACGCCACCGCCTCGACCTGCGTTTCCGTCTCGACATCGGGCAACTGCCGCGCCCCCTGCAGATCGGCACCCTGGGCGAGAGCGACTGGGTGCTGGCCGTCAGCGCCAGCAAGCGCCTGCAGCCGGAGAGCCTGAAGTGAGCACCCAGGCTACGGGCGGCTACAAGCGCCTGTATCCGAAGCAATCCAAGGCCCTGCGCTGGACGCTGGGCGTGGTCCTGGCCATCGTCGCGGCCATCGGCCTGGTGCTGCTTTTCCTGCTGACCCAGGCCACCGACAACCGTGCGATGTACGAGCGCAATTACGCGCGTCTTTTCACGCTCAATGTGGTGGTGGCCGTGGTGCTGCTGGGCGTGATCAGCTGGGTGGCCTGGCGCCTCCTCAAGCGCCTGCGCCAGGGGCGTTTCGGCAGCCGCCTGCTGGTCAAGCTGGCGGCCGTGTTCGCCCTGGCCGGTTTTGTCCCCGGTCTGCTGATCTACGTGGTGTCCTACCAGTTCGTCTCGCGTTCCATCGAAAGCTGGTTCGACGTGCAGGTGGAAGGCGCGCTCGAAGCCGGCCTGGGCCTGGGCCGTGCCACGCTGGAAACCCTGTCCAACGATCTTGCGGGCAAGACGCGTGCGGCGTCCACCCAGTTGCAGGACACGCCGGATGTGGTGGCCGGCCTGATGCTGGAGCGCCTGCGCGAACAGCTCGAGGTGCGTGACGCCATCCTCTGGGGTGCCAATGGCCAGTTGTTGGCCAGCGCGGGGGACACGCGCTTCCAGCTCAGCCCCGAAAAACCGGCGCCTTCGCAACTGCGCAAGGCGCGCACCCAGCGCGCCGTCACCTGGATCGAGGGCCTGGAAGAGGGCAGCGCCATGGCGCCGGCCCAGGCCCGCATCAAGGCCCTGGTGCTGGTGCCGCGCACCGGGCTGGACATGCTGGACGAGCCCCGTTTCCTCATGGTCACCCAGGCCTTGCCCGAGACCCTGGTGGCCAATGCTTTGGCTGTCACCGAAGCGCACCGCGAATACCAGGAGCGGGCGCTGGCGCGCCAGGGCCTGCGGCGCATGTACATCGGCACCCTCACGCTCAGCCTGTTCCTGGCCGTCTTTGGCGCCGTGCTGCTGGCCGTGGTGCTGGGCAACCAGATCACACGGCCCCTGCTGCTGCTGGCCGACGGCGTGCGCCAGGTGGCCGCCGGCGACCTGACCCCCAAGGCCGCGCTGCAGGGGCGCGACGAACTCGGCGGCCTCACGCGATCGTTTGCCGACATGACCCAGCAGCTGGCCGACGCACGCCACGCGGTCGAGGTCAGCATGGATCAGGTCAACGCCGCGCGCGAGAACCTGCAGACCATCCTGGACAACCTGACCGCCGGCGTCATGGTGCTGGACACGACCGGCGTGATCCAGTCCGTCAACCCGGGCGCCACGCGCATCCTGCGCGTGCCCATGGCGGCCTGGGAGGGCCGGCGCCTGGCCGACATCGAGGGCCTGGAAGACTTCGCGCGCAATGTGCAGCAGCAGTTTGACCGCTTCGTGGAGGAGCGCGCTGAGCATGCGCTGGACCACTGGCAGCAGTCCTTCGAGCTCGGTCCCCCCTCGGGTTCGCCGGCGGCCAGCGCGGGCGGGGAAGGTACCCTGACCCTGGTGGCACGCGGCGCCGAGCTGCCGGGCAAGGCCTGGCTGCTGGTGTTCGACGACATCTCCGAAATCGTCTCGGCCCAGCGCTCCCAGGCCTGGGGCGAGGTGGCGCGCCGCCTGGCCCACGAAATCAAGAACCCGCTCACGCCCATCCAGCTCTCGGCCGAGCGGCTGGAGAAAAAGCTCGCCGGCAAGGTGGAGGCGGCCGAGCAGGCCGTGGTCACCAAATCGGTCAAGACCATCGTCGACCAGGTCGACGCCATGAAGCGCCTGGTCAATGAGTTCCGCGACTACGCGCGCCTGCCCGCGGCCGAGCTCAAGCCCCTGGACATCAATGCCCTGGTGGGCGAGGTGCTGCACCTCTACGGCGGTGAGGGCGCGCGCGTGCCCGTGCGCACCGATCTGGACGAGCGCTGCCCCCGTGTCATGGGCGACGCCCAGCAGCTGCGCCAGGTGCTGCACAACCTGCTGCAGAACGCCCAGGACGCCACCGAGACGGCCGGGCGCGGCGGGCCGGAATTCCCGGTCACGGTGCGCACGCAGTGGGTGGAGGCCAGCGGCCGCGTGCGTCTGAGCGTGCAGGACTGGGGGGTGGGCTTCCCCGAGGCCATCCTCAAGCGGGCCTTCGAGCCCTATGTCACGACCAAGGCCAAGGGCACAGGCCTGGGCCTGGCCGTGGTGAAGAAAATCGCCGACGAACATGGGGCCCGGATCGACCTGGCCAACCGTCTGGCCGAGGAACAGGTGGTGGGGGCGCAAGTATCGTTATCATTCGCAGTTGAGAAGCCAGCCCCGGCCTGAATCCCGCCCGCACTACGAGAGACCCAGCGTTCACATCATGGCAAACATACTGGTAGTCGATGACGAACTCGGCATACGCGATCTGCTGTGGGAAATCCTGAACGACGAAGGACACAGCGTCGAAGTGGCCGAGAACGCCGCACAGGCCCGTGCCGCCCGCCAGCGTGAACGCCCCGACCTGGTCCTGCTCGACATCTGGATGCCGGACACCGACGGTGTCACCCTGCTCAAGGAGTGGTCCACCGGCGGCCTGCTGACCATGCCCGTCATCATGATGAGCGGCCATGCCACCATCGACACCGCCGTGGCGGCCACCAAGATCGGTGCGCAGGCCTTTCTGGAAAAACCCATCACCCTGCAGAAACTGCTCAAGGCGGTGGAGCAGGGCCTGACGCGCAACACACCGCAGCCGGCGGCACCGGCGCACGCGGGCCTGCAGCCCCTGATCGGCGGTGAAGTGCATGTGGGCCTGGCCCAGCCGCTGATGGCCAGCGTGGATACGGGCCCGCAGGCGCAGCAGAATTTCCAGCTCGACAAGCCGTTGCGCGAGGCGCGCGACGAGTTCGAAAAGGCCTATTTCGAATACCACCTGGCGCGCGAAAGCGGCTCCATGACCCGCGTGGCCGAGAAGACCGGCCTGGAGCGCACCCACCTCTACCGCAAGCTCAAGCAGCTCGGCGTGGACCTCAGCCGCGGCAAGCGCAACGGCGGCTGAGCAGGCCCGGGCAGCTGCCCGAGTGCTGCTATAATTCCATCTCTCCAGGCCCGGTAGCTCAGTTGGTAGAGCAGCGGATTGAAAATCCGCGTGTCGGTGGTTCGATTCCGCCCCAGGCCACCAGATTTCATGCGCCCCAGCGCCCGTTTAGGGTTCTGGGGCGTTTCTACAAAAACACTGAAATTTCTACTATTTCTGCTTTTTTGCTAGAGTCTCCCTAAAAGGCGAGCCGCTTCCCTCAATTACTTGACTGACTCAGAAGGGTCTCATGGCAAATACTAGAAGCGCTATAAGTACGTCCAAGTTAACCGGATCAGTCGATGTAGTGTGGTGGGCTGCTTGCCGCAAGGCCCTTTGGAGTGAACTGACCAAGGCTGGTCGGTCAATCAAGACGCAAGAAGGGTACAAGACTGTAGCGATTGGGCCGATTCTGACCGGCAGCGCTAAAACCGCCCAAGCCATAACTCTCTATTGCACCATCAAATTAGAAGATGACATTCGCAAGATCTTGTGCCATCTTGAGTTGAAACCTAAGCCGATTGGGCGAACCCCAAAATGGGTGAGCGACCACAGTGAGGCAATCGGTGGCATTGACGGTCTGCATCAATGGGTTCGGAAGTTTGTCCCGGAGGTTCCTCCGATTGCAGACTACGAAATTGAGATTGAGTTGCCGATAAAAGAAGGTTGGAATTGTCGCCTTCTTCACATGGATGAGAGTGCCGATAGCGAGCTCGTCAGGAGGCTTGGTAAGAAAAGCAACCGTGAATACATCGGATATCGCTTTGAGAACGGCATTCTGGGGATGGAAGAGATGTCGATTTTTTTCGATCACATCGAGAAAAAGTACTCTCTAAACTTGGAGGCCGGTGGCCCGCTACAGTTGCAGGAAGACATGAGCCTGCCGTTTGTTGATCAGATACGTGACTATGTTGTGTCAACTTGTTTTGTAAAACAGCGTACGAAAAAATAATCATGGGAGCTACAAATTTCACTCGCAGTTCGCCGGCGCGCATACGCCGTAGTCCATGGTTACATGCGCGGGGCTGGGAGGATCTGGCAAATAGCCGAGTCGCCGGAGGAGGCAATCTCGCAGAGACTTCTCCGGCGAGCGCTGGAGCGAGTTGGGACAAGCAATACCCGGAGCAGCATGTGATAAGTGTCCAGCGTTTCTATGTGGGCAAGGTCCCCGTAGCTGCGCCTGGAGGTAAAGAAGGTGAGTTCGCGGCCCAACTCAGGGAGTTGAAAGCCCGAGTTGACTATCTAGAGAGTCGTCTTTCGGACTTAGACGGAGGTGACCTCGACATTACTGAGCCAGACGCTCACTATACGTGGGGGACAAATAATGCTCAGTTGGTGGAGCCGTATCGGGGCGGTTTTGTAGCAATTAAGTTGCCTCAAGGATTGGTCGCTGGAGGGCGAACTCTTGAAGAGTTCGAGGCTCAGATGCGTGCGCTTGACCCGCAGGTTGCAAATGACCTATATGTCGCGTCGGCCGACGTCTTTCTGTGACCTCAGCTGAGTCGTTGCGAAAGAAATTCCGCTTCCGTGTTTTCGGCGGTCAGTTTATGGCTGCGCTTGATGTATGGGTTGAAGCAGACGGGTTTCGGCGTAAAACCGTTTTCTTGGTGGACTCGGGCGCCGTTAGAACGTTTGTACCTAAGGGGTCATTGATTGGCTTTCCTGGTCTTGACTCAATTAAGCCAATTCAGACCGCGATTGTGGACGCGAACGGCAAAAGAATGGTTGCCCGGCCAGTAAGTGCAACATTGAAAGTTGACGGCCTCACTCCAGTACAAGACGAGATACTTGTCGCAGATGATTTGCCTTTCGGGCTCTTGGGGCTTTCTTCGTGGTTCGAGTTGAACAAGGTCATATTTCTAAACAAGAAATCTAGCGACACGCGTGACCGCACTTTCTGGGTCAAGTCGAACGCATAGGCGGAGCCGTTCTTTAACGGAGTGGTTTTACGCGCTCACCAATCCTGGCTTTCACATAGTGCTCGGTCATATCCCGGTTCTTGTGCGCCAACAGCTTCTGTGAATGTGCGAGGTCGCCTGTGTCAGTCGCTGCCTTAGCGCGAATATCCCGAAACTGAAAATCCACCTTCGCCAGAGTCCGTGCCTTGTCGAAGCGTGAGCGCAGAGAGAACTGGCTGAGGGGTTGGCCGTTCTCGTCCTGAATCAGGTACGGGCTGATGGCCTTCGTGGGCCGTTGGGCGATCCGTTCTATGACCGCAGCCAGGTGCCCGGTAACCTCGATGCCCAGGCGGGCGCCGGTCTTGTTCTGCACCACCCATAGAGCGCCGTCCCGAATATCCGTCCGCTTGATCTTGAGGACGTCCGCGGGGCGCTGACCAGTCAGGAGGGCCAAGTCCATGGCATCGACCACTGTGTAATGCGCGTGGGCCTTCACCTGGTCAAACTCCGCGTCTGTCACGTACCGGGTGCGCCCGGTTTCCTTGAAGCCCCTCACCCCTTGGCAAGGGTTCTGCCCGGCTGTGTAGCCCCATTCCCTGGCCTTGTTGAAGATGTGGGAGAACAGAGCCTTCTCCCGATTGGCCCGGACCTGCGCTACCTGGCCGCGAATGTCCAGGTACTCCCGAATGTGCATGGGCGCGATGGCATCAATGGGCACGTGGGCAAAGACCTTGAGCAGGTTGACCAATTCCTTGTCGTTGTCCCGCTGGGTTCGTACGCTCTTGGTGGGGTAGACCTCGCGGACGTAGCGTTTTGCGACGACGGAAAAGAGCTTGGTGGAATCGTCTTCTCGCACGCCTTCACGCTGTGCCCAGAGGCGCAAGGCTTCGGCCCGGTCACCGGATAGCTTCGTCCAGACGCGGGGAGAGGTGCCGCTGACGTGGTACCAGACCTTGCCCTTCTTGTGGAAGCGGGGCGGATCGTCGAAGTTGGATTGGCGTCTGCGACCCATCAGGCGGCCCTCAGGGCGTTGAAATTGGGACGGGCAGGGGCTTGCCCTTCATCCGCACCGCAACCGAGCATTTTTTCGGCGTATTTCCGGGCGACGATGGGACGACGGTTCCCGTTGATCTCAAAGCGCCAGCCCTTTTGGCTCAGCCAGGCGACTTGCCGGGCAGGGAGCTTGAACCCGGTCAGGGTTTCCAGTTCGTCGGGCAGCAGAAACAGGGCGAAATGTGAGTCCATGGGCGTCACCAGGCGATCCCGCCGCCAAGCATCGAGTACGGCCCCGAGACATTTTTCAGCCCTCCGGTGTACTCAAAGACCTGCGTTGCTGTAACGCGTCCGCCACTGCAGGACACCCGCCAGGGCGATTGCATGCAAACCCCCGTATCCCGCTCAACCAGGCCAGCGCCTTTAATCCGCACAAATGCGCTGCCGACTCCTGCGAGACGTTTAAGCCATGTGGGCAGGTTGATCCATCGTCGAATTTGCTTTCCGGTCGCCGTAAAACCTCCTGCTCCATGAAGTCGGGCACCTTTGGGGAGGCCGTGCTTGGTGTCGAACTTGGTTGTGTACTTGATGAGGTATCCGATGGGGTTACGGGCCCACTCAATCCGGGTGCTTCCATGGGGCCACCATCCTTGTTTGTCGGGTTTGGGGAGGGTTAGGCCCTTGGGGAGCCAGATGACGAGGTGGTAGTGCAGAGCGCCGCGTTTCTGTAACTCAGCGACCCAGACGTAATGAAGCTGCCGCCCCCGGCGTTCCAGCCAACCCCGAATACGGTTCAGAAGCTCGGACACGTGGCAGGCCTCAAAGCCGTCCACATCCCTGTAGGTGAGGGTCAACATGGCCGGGCGATAACGGAGTGGCCCGAGAGCGTCTTGGATGAGGGTGGCCGCCCAGGTCAGGGATCGACGCATCCGGGTGAGCCGGGCTTTTTCCTTGTCGATCTCGACTGTGTTGGGTGTGAGCGTGTGACTTGTTTTAAGTTTGACAAGCCCAGAGGCACCCCCGGTTCCGGGCGCGCCTGGCGGCGCTGCCCCGGCCCGGGCGGCCTCTGCAACCGTGGATTCTGTGAAAGGGGAATTCATGTCCCCCAATATAGGGGGACTTCAAAACCCTGTCAAGGGAAATGAATTCCCTTTTAGGCCATTTCCTTGCGGTCGGCCCGGTCGATCTTCTCTTCCCCGGATACGACCTTCCAGAAGTTGGAGAAGCCCTTTGCGACCTTGTAGCCAATGGATCGGTCCACGGCGAGGCCTTCTTCCGGGAACTCCTCGCGGACGCTAATCCCGAGGATCTCCTCGTACTTGGCGACGGTCTTTTTGCTGTGGATGATGTACAGCGGCTTCCAGCCCAAGTGGCGGCCTAGGACGTACATGCCAATGGCGGACTCCAGGTCACCAGCGTCACCTCGGTAGTCGCGGAGCACCTGGTCGAAGCGGTCGCTCATCTCCTTGGCCTTCTCGGCTGAGAGAGCGGGCGCCTGGGGACGGTTTGGAGTCTTAGCCATGCAGACAGGATAGCAGGGAAGGGGACTTGGTCAACCCTCCTGCTCCTAAGTTCCGCATCGATTTCTTGCGAAATCGATGCGGCTTGGCTGGGCGTGATCTAACGAAACGACTTCAGATATCGAGCGGTTGTGCTCGCGATACGTTTTTTGGATCCAAGAAACAGATAGAGAGAATCAATCGCGGGAACACCGTCGAATGTATAAGATTTGATACATAAAAGAGGGGGCTAGGTGGCGGATAAAAAGATTGACTGGATAGGCTCGTCGTTCAAGGACTTGACCGACTCGAAGATTTTTTCGGATGCTGCACGCAGGGTCGCAGGTTACCAACTGCGCGCGGTACAGCGAGGGCTGGACCCTGACGATTGGAAGCCGTTCGATGATGTGGGGCCTGGAACGCAGGAGATCCGCATCAACCTAGAGGACGGTTGGTATCGAATCATGTACGTGGCCAAGTTTTCAGAAGCTGTTTACGTACTCCATTCATTTAAGAAGAAGACCAACCAGACGAGCCAGAGAGACGTAGATATCGCAAAGAAGCGATACAAGGAAGTGATCAACCGGAGGGGGAAGTAATCATGGCACGGAAGAAACGAATCGAGAGGACTGAGGTCGAGCACACCACGCCCGCCGGAGGGAATGTGTTCTTGGACCTGGGTTTCGACCCCGCCGAAGCCGAACAGCTACTGCAAGAAGCTGATCGGATCATCGAGCAGAAACAAGCGATCAAAGAGTCACTGATGGGTACTGTGAGTGTCTGGATCGGCGAGAACAGGCTCCGCCAAGTGGACGCTGCGGAGATTCTGGGCGTCACCAGACCGCGTGTGTCCGATGTAGTCAAGATGAAGACTGCCAAATTCAGCATCGACAGCCTGATCGATATGGTGGCCAAGACCGGAAAGCAGATCCGAGTGTCCGTGGTGAACGCTTGACCTTCTACAAAGGCTAGAAGGATTGCGAAACTCAGAGTGAACAGATGCGGACAAGAAACGCAACGTGGTAGAATCGACACGACTTAAGTGCTTGTCAGTAAATAGATTTTCAATAGATTGAAAATCCGCGTGTCGGTGGTTCGATTCCGCCCCAGGCCACCAGATTTCTCCGAAAGCCATCCTCTCAGGGGTGGCTTTTTATTTTCCTGCACCCCCCTGTCGGCGCCGTGAGGACAGGCCGACCCAGGTGCAGCCCAGCCCCAGCTTGTCCGGGCGCCGAACCCCCTGCGAGGCGGCGCCGATGCCCCATGGCGGCCAGGTGCTTTTCGGGCTCACGCTCATCATCCCAACAGGAGTCTTCCATGACCACTGAAAATTCTGTGCACGAGCACGCCGCCCAGCTTGCCCAGGTGATGAATGCCATCTGCACCCGTACGCTGAACCACTTTGCCGAAGAGGCCAAGCTCAACGGCGAGAGCCTCAAGGACGCCTTTGACCGTTACGAGATCGACTACGCCTGGCACGTCCTGGGCTCCGACCGTCTGCGTGATGCCACCCTGGCCTGTCTGGCCCAACGGCACAGCCATGTTGCGACCGACGCGCAAAAGGCCAGCCTGGCCGGCATCCTGAAGTCGGCTGCCGACGCCCAGGCCCCCGAGCTGCTGATGAGCTTTGACAACGAGGTGCCCGAACAGCTGGCGGACTCGCTGTGCGCCGCCTGGACGGGCCGGCCGCCGAGCCCGCGCAGCGCGCAGGCCGTTTGAGCCCAAGGCCCCGCAAGGGGCCTTTATTGTTTCTGCCGCCGTGGCCCGGGCGGTGGGGCGGCTTCATGCCGCCCAGGCGCAGAGCAGAAAATCCCGAACCCTGCCATCATGGCGTGCACGGGCCGGCGGCGGCCCCACCAAGACTCCATGGCTGCTTCCCCCTCCCTGACCACCGCCCCCATTCTCCCCACCATCTGGCGGCTGAGCCTGCCCAATATGTTTGCCATGGTGGCCACGGCCCTGGTCAGCGTGGCCGAGACGGTCTACGTGGGGCAGCTTGGCATCGCGCCGCTGGCGGGTATGGCCCTGGTGTTTCCGCTCATCATGCTGCAGCAGATGCTGTCGGCCGGCTCCATGGGCGGTGGCATCGCCTCGGCCATCAGCCGCGCGCTCGGTGCGGGGCAGCCCGCGCGGGCCGATGCGCTGGTGCTGCACGCCGTGATCATCAGCGTGGCACTGGGCCTGTTCTTCAGCGCCCTGGTGCTGATCTGGGGGCGGCCCCTGATCACCTTGATCGGCGGACGCGAGGCCGCGCTGGAGGAGGCTCTGGCCTATGCCGGCGTGGCCTTTGCCGGCGCGACAGCGATCTGGCTGCTCAATGCCTTTGCCTCCTCCCTGCGCGGCGCGGGCGACATGAAAACGCCGTCCATCACCTTGCTGGTGGTGGCGGTGGGACAGATCGCGCTGGGCGGCGTGCTGGGGCTGGGCTGGGGGCCCGTGCCGCGCCTGGGCATGACAGGGATTGCCCTGGGGCAGGTGCTGGCCTTCACCCTGGGGGCGCTTTACCTGTTTCGACATTTGCGTTCAGGCCGCGCCCGTGTGCGGCTGGTGTTCACGGCGCGGCTGCAGCGCGGGAATTTCAATGACATCCTCAAGGTCGGCGCGGTCTCCAGCCTGTCGGCCTTGCAGACCGTGCTGACCATCCTCATCGTCACACGCATCGTGGCCGGTTTCGGCACCGAGGCTCTGGCCGGTTACGGCATCGGTGCGCGGCTCGAATTCCTGCTCATTCCCGTCACCTTCGCCATCGGCGTGGCCTGCCTGCCCCTGGTGGGCATGGCCCTGGGGGCCGGTCTGGTGCCGCGCGCACGGCGTGTGGCGTGGACGGGTGCCGGTCTGGCAGCCGCCATTGTCGGCGGCATCGGCCTGCTGGTGGCCGTCTTTCCCGATGCCTGGTCCGGCCTGTTCACGGACCAGCCGCAGGTGATGGCTTACGCACGCAGTTACTTCCACTGGGTCGCTCCGGCCTACGCCTTCTTCGCCTTCGGCCTGTGCCTGTATTTCGCGGCCCAGGGCGCCGGCAGGCTGCTGGGCCCGGTGCTGGCCGGCACGCTGCGCCTGCTGCTGGTGGCCGTGGGCGGCTGGCTGCTGGTGCACTACGGGGCGCCGGTCTGGAGCATGTTCGCCCTCATCAGCGCGGCCATGCTGCTCTACGGCCTGGTGACGGCGCTTACGGTGTATTACGTACGCTGGGGCGATTGAGCGGCTGGTCGCCCGGGCCCTGTACAGTGGCTGGCACATCAGAACCTACGGAGACACCATGGACGAGAACCCGAGATTCAAGGCCGGCCTGGCCGTGCGCAAGGCCGTGCTGGGCGACGAGTACGTCAACCAGTCGCTGGCCAATGCCAGCACCGACGAGTTCATGGCGGCGATCCAGCAGTTCATCACCGAGAACGCCTGGGGCGCAGTCTGGACCCGCGAAGGCCTGGACCGCAAGACGCGCAGCATGCTCAACCTGGCCATGCTCACGGCGCTGAATCGTCCGAATGAACTGAAGCTGCACATCAAGGGCGCGCTCAACAACGGCGTCACCAAGGATGAGATGCGCGAGATCTTCCTGCAGGCGGCCGTCTACTGCGGCGCACCTGCAGGGCTGGGCTCCTTCAAGGTCGCGCAGCAGGTTTTCAAGGACGAGGCCGCCAAGGCCCAGACCTAAGCCTTCTGCACGCGCGTCGCGCGGCGCAAGGCGATCACGCTGAGTGCCACCATGCCGGCCTGCGCCAGCAGGGACTGCAGGGTGGGGTAGATGCCCAGCAGCGGCACGCGGATGAACTCCACGGCGGTGGCGTTGATCGTGCCGGCTTCCTGCAGTGCCACCACGCCCTGGCCCGTGAAGACCACGGCCAGCAGCACCAGCAACAGACCCGAGGCCGAGAAGAACAGGCCGATGGGCAGCTTCACGCTGGCGCGCAGGATGAGCCAGGCCGCGCCCAGCAGCAGCACCCCGCCCACGGTCAGCCCGCCCAGCAGGGCGCCGCGCCCTTCGGGGCCGGCCTGGGTGGACAGGGCCTGCAGGAACAGCACGGTCTCGAAGGCTTCGCGGTAGACCGCGAGGAAGGACACCAGGGCCAGCGACTTCAGGGTACCGCCCTCGGCCAGCGAACCGTTGACCTGGCCCCCGATGAATTTCTGCCAGGCCTGGCTGTTGGCCTTGCTGTGCATCCAGTAGCCGATGTAGAGCAGCATGGCGGCGGCGATCAGGGCCGTGATGCCTTCGGTCATCTCGCGGTCGGCGCCCGAGATCTCGACGAGATAGTTCGAGACCACCCAGGTCACACCACCCAGCAGCAGGGCCAGCACCCAGCCGCCGTGCACCCAGCGGGCGGCGGCGGGCTGGCCGGCGCGGCGCGTGAAAGCCAGGATGGCCGCCACCACCAGCAGCGCTTCCACGCCCTCGCGCAGCAGGATCAGCAGCGCGCTGACGAAGGTGGCGCTGTGGCTGAGCTGCGTGCCTTCGATCTTGCCGCGGGCTTCTTCAAGCAGCAGGATCACGGCCGCGGTCTGTGCCTCCACCTGCGCAACGGGGGCGCCGCTCTGCAGGGACTGGCGCAGCGCCATCATCTCGCGCTCGGTGCGCAGCATGAGCTCGGCGTCCACGTTCTGCAGGCTGGACTCGGCCAGCTCGAAGCCCTCCAGATAGGCCTGGATGCCCAGCTGCGCAGCCTGGGCGCGCTGGCCCGCGCGGTACAGGTCCAGGCTTTGCTGCAGGGCCGACACGGCAAAGACCAGCGGCGCGGGCTTGCCGGCGGCCAGCAGCTGCGGGGCGCTGCGCAGGTACTGCTGCAGGGCCACGGCATCTTCGCCGTGCTGGGCGCGCACTTCGTTGGCCGAGAGCGTGAGCACCTTGTCCAGGCCGCCGTAGATGCCACGGCCCTGGCCGTCTTCCCACAGCGCGCGGCCACGCGCGCGGCCCGTCTCGTCGGAGGCGAAGTTGGCGACGTAGAGCGCCAGCGCCCAGCGTTCGTTTTCGCCGAGCTGGGTGTAGGCGGCCATGCCCGTGCCCTTGACGCCCAGCGTGATGGTGTTGTACAGGCCGTAGACGCTGCGCTGCGCCATGCGCGGCAGGTCGTGAAAGTCCGAAGGGCCGGGGTCCAGCGCCTTGCCCGCCAGGCCGTCGCCGCGGCCCGTCTCGCCGTGGCAGGCCGCGCACTGGCTTGCGTAAAGAGTGGCGGCCTTGCCGAGGTCGGGGGCCTGGCGCGGGGTGATGCGCAGGTCGTAGGCGCGTATCAGGGCCCAGCGCAGGGTCTGGGCCTGTTCGGCGATGGCCGCAGGCGCGGCCTTGCGTTCCACGCCGCGTTGCAGGCTGTCGGCCTGGCCCTGCAGCAGGGCCTGCGCAGGGTTGGCGGGCAGGGCCTGGATGAGCCGGCGCGTTTCGGCGGCGAACTCGCTCATCTCGACGTATTCGCCGGCGTTCTTGACCTTGCCGCTTTCCACCGCCTCGCCGTAGTCGACGGCAATGTAGTCCAGCAGGTGCAGGGCGGTGCGCGCCGCATCGCTGTCCTCGGCGTGGGCGGGGCTGGCCAGCAGGGCCAGCGGCAGGATCAGCAGGGTCAGGAGTTTGCGGTGCATGCTCTCGTCGTCGGCGCCTCGGCTGCTGGAGACGAGGGGTGCCGTAGGGGCTGGGGACGAGAACGATTCTAACGCTGAATAAGAATTACTCTTATTTGTAAGGGCGAACTTTACCAATCCACCAGGCTCAGGCCCACGCTGAGCACGGTGCGGCCGCGGTTGTAATCCACCAGCGAATCGCCGTAGCCGTTGAACAGCTGCACATGCAGGCGCAGACCGCTGGGGGCGCCGTTGCGGTTGGCGTCGCCCAGGGCCTGCAGCCACTCCAGCCGGTAGGAGCCGTTGGCGGGGCTGCTCATGGAGTGGCGCAGCGTCAGCATCAGGGTGTTGTCCTTGTTGACCTGCCAGCTGCCCGTGACTTCACCACGGCCGACCAGCTGGTCGATGTCCGGGTTGTCGTCGGTCTCGTCGCCGTCGGGGATGCGGTTCCACAGACGGGCGGTCACGGTAAAACGCTCGCCCTTTTCCATGCCGGCCATCAGGATGGCCCGGTTCCAGCTGCGCGACAGGGGCAGGCTCTGGCCGTTGGACTGGTGGTTGAAGCTCAGCCCGCTGTAGCGCAGGCGCCAGCCGCCCGGCAGATCGGCCGGTGTGGGCACGATGTACATGATCTCGGGCTCGTGGTCGGTGTTGCGGAAGGGCCGCGAGATGCTGGACGTGAAGAGCTGCCAGTAGGACTGCTGGGTATAGCCGAACCAGAGCGAATCGCGCCCGCCAAAGTTGCTGACCGGCAGGAAACCCTGGCCGATCTTGGTGCGCACCGAAAGCTGCAGGCGGCCTTCGTTGGTCAGGTAGGGCGTTTCGCTGGTGGCGCTGTGCCCGGCCGTGGGCGAACTCGGCGCGCGGTTCACCGTGTCCGAGTGGATGTAGGACAGGCTGATGGGCCGGTAGCCGCGGATGTTGAAACGGCCGCAGTCCGTGCCGTCTTCCAGTTCCCAGTAACGCGAAAGCGCCGAGTACCTGGTGCTGCGGCAATCGGGCGCTGCGGCGGGCGTTTCGGCAGCCTGGGGGGCAGCAGCCGGGCTGGCAGGGGCGCCCTCTTGCACCCAGCGGTCATAACAGGCCAGGCGCGCGGCCGGGTCCTGTGTCTGCTGCGCGCAGAGCTGCCAGCCGCTTGCGGCTGGGGCCTCCGGGTTCACGGCCGGGGCCTGGGCCCAGGCGCAGCCGCAGGCCAGAACGGCCCACAGACCGAGGATGTGGCGTGTGTTCATGCAGCACCTCCAGCCAGGGCCTGCGCGGCCGCCGTGTCCTGTGCCTTCTTGGCGAACTCGGCGCGCAGGGCTCGCAGTTTCTCGCGCGGGTCTTCCTTGGTCGTGGCCTGGTTCAGCGCCATCTCGGCGATGAAGCGGCTGGGCTGCACGCTGACCATGTCGCGGCCCTTCTTGCGCCGTTTGGGCCAGCTCACGGCCAGGCTGCGCTGGGCCCGCGTGATGCCCACGTACATCAGGCGGCGCTCTTCCTGCAGGCGCTGGGCGATGTTCTCGTTGACGGCCTCGTGCTCACGCGTGGAGCCGCCCAGGGAGTCGGCCCCGTCGTCAAGCTTGAAGGGCAGCATGCCTTCGCTCACGCCCACCATCATCACGTGCGGCCACTCCAGGCCCTTGGCGGCGTGCAGGGTGGACAGGGTGACCACGTTCTGGTCCTTCTCGCGCTCGCTGATGGTGGAGAGCAGGGAGACGGTCTGCGCCACTTCCAGCAGCGATTTCTTTTCGCTGGCCAGGGTCACGCCGGCGGTGTCGTCGATCTCGCCGCCGCAGCGCTTGGCCATCCAGTCGCAGAACTCCATGACGTTGATCCAGCGCGAAGCCGCCAGCCGCTCGTTGTCCTCGCTGTCGTAGAGGTGCTTTTCGTAGCCTATGTCCTTGAGCCACTCGGCCATGAAGGCGCGCGAGTCTTCGGCCCCGGTGGTGTGGCGGGCGCGGTATTCGAGGTCGTTCACATACCGGCCGAACTCGTGCAGGCTGCCCACGGCGCGCGCATTGAGCACCGAACCCAGGGAGCTGGAGAACAGGCCTTCGAACAGGCTCACCCGGTATTTGCTGGCGAAGGTGCCCAGGGCCTGCAGGGTCTGGTGGCCAATGCCCCGCTTGGGTGTGGTCACGGCGCGCAGGAAAGCCGGGTCGTCGTCATTGTTGACCCACAGGCGGAACCAGGCGCACAGGTCGCGGATCTCGGCGCGGTCGAAGAAGCTGGTGCCGCCCGAGACCTTGTAGGGGATCTGCGCCTTGCGCAGGGCCTGCTCGAAGACCTTGGCCTGGTGGTTGGCGCGGTAGAGCACGGCGAAGTCCTTGAACTCTTTGTGCTGCGATTCCGCGCGCAGGCTCTGGATGCGCGCCACCATGCGCTCGGCCTCGTGCTCCTCGTTGTCGGCGTCCACCACGCGCACCGGCTCACCCGGCCCCAGGTCGCTCCACAGCGTCTTGGGGAAAAGCTTGGGGTTGGGGCCGATCACATTGTTGGCGGCCTGCAGGATGGCGCCGGTGGAGCGGTAGTTCTGCTCCAGCTTGATGACCTTGAGCGTGGGGAAGTCCAGCGGCAGCTTCTTGAGGTTGTCCAGCGTGGCGCCGCGCCAGCCGTAGATGGACTGGTCGTCGTCGCCCACGGCGGTGAAACGCGCGTCCCGCGGGTCCGGTGGCACCAGCAGCTTGAGCAGGTCGTACTGCGTGGCATTGGTGTCCTGGTATTCGTCGACCAGGATGTGGCCCATGATCTTCTGCCACTTGGTCCGCACCTCGGCGTGGTCGCGCAGCAGCTTGAGCGGCAGGCCGATCAGGTCGTCGAAGTCCACGCTCTGGTAGGCGGTCAGCCGCTCTTCGTAGCGCGCCATGATGCGCGCGGTGATGCGTTCGTTGTCGTCCTTGGCCAGGGCTTCGGCCTGCGCGGCGTTCAGCCCCATGTTCTTCCAGAGGCTGATGGTCCACTGCCACTGGCGTGCGGTGGCCGCGTCGGTGCTGCCGCCGGCATCTTTCAGGATGCCGGTGACGTCGTCGCTGTCCATGATGGAAAACTTCGGCTTCAGGCCCACGGCCTCGCCGTCTTCACGCAACAGGTGCACGCCCAGGGCGTGGAAGGTGCAGATGCGTACCTCCTTGGCGGACTTCCCGATCAGGCTCTTGGCGCGTTCGCGCATCTCGGCCGCGGCCTTGTTGGTGAAGGTGATGGCCGCGATGCGCTTGGGCTCCAGCCCGGCCTGGATCAGGCGGCCGATCTTGTGCGTGATCACCCGCGTCTTGCCGGAACCGGCGCCAGCCAGCACCAGGCAGGGGCCCTGCAGGAAATTGACGGCGTCCTGCTGCGCGAGATTGAGGCCGTGGGAAAAGGAAGTCGACATGCGTGATGGATAACTCTTGCGGACTGATCATACCGAGAGACCATTTCACACTGCGGCGACAATACACACCGTGTTGCAAATCTTCTCGGTCACCTTTCCCTTCTTTGCACTCGTCCTGTGCGGCTACCTCGCCGCGCGCCGCCGCATGCTGCCGCTGGAGGCCATCCCCGGGCTGAACGGTTTTGTGCTCTTCTTCGCTCTGCCCTGCATGCTCTACCGCTTTGGCGCCAGCACGCCGATCGCCCAGTTGCTGGATTTCGCCGTGTTCGGCGTCTGGCTGCTGTGCGCGCTGGTCATGGTGGGGTTCACTCTCGCGGTGTCCCTGAACCAGCGTATCCGCTGGAACGACGCCTCTTTCGGCGCCCTGGTCGCCGCCTTCCCCAACACGGGTTTCATGGGCGTGCCCCTGCTGGTGGCCCTGCTGGGGCCGCTGGCGGCCGCGCCCATCATCGTGGGCATGCTGGTGGACATGGTGGTCACCACCTCGCTGTGCATCGCGCTCTCGCGCCTGGACGGGGCCGACAAACACGGCATGGCCGTGGCGCTCAAGAACGCGCTCAAGGGCATGCTGACCAACCCCATGCCCTGGGCCATCCTGCTGGGCGGCGTGGCCTCCTACGTCCAGCTCGAACTGCCGGACCCGGTGGGCAAGACCGTGGGCCTGCTGGCCGACGCGGCCAGCCCCGTGGCCCTGTTCACCATCGGCGCGGTGCTGGCGCGTTCGCAGATCCTCACCATGGAGAGCAAGCACGCGCCCATCCCCTTGCGCGACTACGTGCCCGTGGCGGTTTTCAAGCTGCTGCTGCACCCGCTGCTGGTGCTGCTGGTGGGTGTGGGCGCCGTGCAGATGGGTGTGCCGCTCTCGCGTTTTGCGCTCACCGTCATGGTGCTGGCCGCGGCCCTGCCCAGCGCCAGCAATGTCTCTCTGCTGGCCGAGCGTTTTGGCGCCGACAACGGGCGCATCGCCCGCATCATCCTGGTCTCCACGGCCGTGGCCTTCCTGAGTTTCTCGGGTGCGGTCGGCCTGATGACCTGATCTCTTCTCCCGTACTCGGGTAAGTACCTATGACTATTCATACATGAATAGTTGTCGCCTATTTGATAGATATCAACAATCAAATTGCTTGTTTCATAGGGCATTTCTAAACTGACTCCACTTTCACCAAGGAGTCGTTCATGCCGCAGTACAAAGTATCTGGTGCCCGCCAAGCCTGGCTCGAATACCTGGCCGCGCTGGCCCTGGCCAGCTGAGATTCTGGACCTGAAAGTTTCCGTCCCATCCGAGTGCAAACGATCGAAGGAGAGAACCCATGTCAGAAGCCAAATGCCCCTTCCACCACGCCGCCGGTGGCGGCACCAGCAACCAGGACTGGTGGCCCAACCAGCTGCGCGTCGATCTGCTCAACCAGCACGGCAACAAGTCCGACCCCCTGGGTGCCAAATTCAACTACGCGGAAGAATTCAAGAAGCTGGACTACAAGGCGCTCAAGGCCGATCTGGTCAAGCTCATGACCGACAGCCAGGATTGGTGGCCGGCCGACTTCGGTCACTACGGCCCGCAAATGGTCCGCATGGCCTGGCACGCCGCCGGCACCTACCGCACCATCGACGGCCGCGGGGGTGGCGGCCGGGGTCAGCAGCGTTTTGCGCCGCTGAACTCCTGGCCCGACAACGTCAACATCGACAAGTCGCGCCGCCTGCTCTGGCCCATCAAGCAGAAGTACGGCCAGAAGATCTCCTGGGCCGACCTCTTCATCCTCGCCGGCAACGTGGCGCTGGAGTCCATGGGTTTTCGCACCTTCGGTTTTGCCGGCGGCCGTGAAGACGTGTGGGAACCAGACCTGGATGTGAACTGGGGCCCGGAGATGAAATGGCTGGGCGTGGACCCGAAGGAGCGCATCGGTGACAAGCGCGAGCTGAACGGGCCCTTTGGCGCCTCCCACATGGGCCTGATCTATGTGAACCCCGAAGGCCCCAACGCCAGCGGCGACTACATGCTGGCGGCCAAGGACATCCGGCAGACCTTCTACCGCATGGCCATGAACGACGAGGAAATCGTCGCCCTGATCGCTGGTGGCCACACCTTCGGCAAGGCCCACGGCGCTGCGCCCGAGTCGCACAAGGGCCCCGAGCCCGAGGCCGCGGGCATCGAGGCCCAGGGCCTGGGCTGGAACAGCAACTTCGGCAGCGGCCATGGCAAGGACACCATCTCCAGCGGCATTGAGGTGACCTGGACCAAGACGCCCGCGCTGTGGAGCAACAACTTCTTCGAGAACCTGTTCAAGTACGAATGGGAACTGGAGAAGAGCCCCGCCGGTGCCAAGCAGTGGGTGGCCAAGAACGCCGAGGACATCATTCCCGACGCGCACGTCAAGGGCAAGTTCCACAAGCCCAGGATGCTGACCACCGACCTCACGATGCGCTTCGACCCCGAGTTCGGCAAGATCTCCAAGCGCTTCCTCGAAGACCCGCAGGCCTTTGCCGATGCCTTCGCCCGTGCCTGGTACAAGCTGACCCACCGCGACATGGGTCCCAAGGCCCGCTACCTGGGTCCCGAAGTACCGAAGGAAGACCTGATCTGGCAGGACCCGCTGCCGGCTGCAAAGGCCAAGCCCACGGCGGCTGACATTGCCGATGCCAAGGCCAGGATCGCTGCTTCCGGCCTCTCGGTCAGCGAGCTGGTGTCCGTGGCCTGGGCCTCGGCCTCCACCTTCCGTGGCGGCGACAAGCGCGGTGGCGCCAACGGTGCGCGTCTCGCTCTGGCCCCGCAGAAGGACTGGGCGATCAACAAGGGCGTGGCCAAGACCGTGGCCAAGCTGCAAGGCATCGCCGGCAAGCTCTCGCTGGCCGACGTGATCGTGCTGGCCGGCGTGGTGGGTGTGGAGCAGGCCGCCAAGGCAGGTGGTACGGCGGTGGAGGTGCCCTTCGCACCGGGCCGTGTGGACGCAACACAGGCGCAGACGGACGTGGAGTCCTTTGCCGTGCTCGAACCCGTGATCGACGGTTTCCGCAACTACGGCCGCGGCAAGGACGGCACGCCGACCGAAACCATGCTGGTTGACAAGGCCCAGATGCTGACCCTGACCGCGCCCGAGATGACGGCCCTGATCGGCGGCCTGCGCGTGCTCGGTGCCAATGCCGACGGTAGCAAGCATGGCGTGTTCACCGACAAGGTGGGCGCGCTCACGACCGACTTCTACGTCAACCTGCTCGACATGGGCACGGAGTGGAAGGCCACGGACGCCAGTGCCGAGATCTTTGAAGGCAAGGACCGCAAGAGCGGCAAGGTCAAGTACACCGGTACCAGAGCCGACCTGATCTTCGGCTCCAACTCGGTGCTGCGTGCTTATGCCGAGGTGTATGCGAGTGCCGACGGCAAGCAGAAGTTCGTGACGGACTTCGTCGCGGCCTGGAACAAGGTGATGAACCTGGATCGTTTCGACCTGGCCTGATCTGACGGTTTAAGGGATAAACGGTCGCCGGGGTGTGAGCCTCGGCGGCCATTTTTTTGACTGGCTTCGGCTGAGGATTCACCCAACGGACACAAAGCGAATATCCCCCATTTGGGGGATAGACGTCCGCATCCAGACCGATAGCATGTGATGTATGAAAAATCTCTATTGCTTTGTCTTAATAAACCTGCTCCTACTAGGTGCGACGCAGGCCGCGAGTTTTGACTGCGCGAGAGCCGGCACGAGTATCGAAAAGATGATTTGTGCGGATCCAGAACTATCGGCGCTTGATGGTAGCTTGGCACTGCGCTACAAGAAAGTACTGGAAGCGGCGAGGTCGCCATCAGTGCTCCGCGAGGAGCAGCGGCTATGGCTGCGCGAGGTGCGAAATCGCTGCATTGACGTTCCATGTCTGCGGACCGCTTATATGCAGTGGGCCAAGAGATATGAGTGGTCAACCAAGTTAGAGAAGGACAAGCCTTTTTGCGAAGAGCTTAGGAGTCACGTGAATGGACGGGCCGGCCTCACATCATATGTGTTGGAGTTGGAAGAGACTGGCGGGGTTGACTACAACTTCCGCATTCCAAAGATTGACATTGACGGAGACAAGATCAGTGACAAACTCTGGTTGTTTCTCTCAGGCTCCGCAAGCCTAATCCCACCTGACAATAGCTCAATATTTCTTACCTTAACTTCAACTGGTCAGAGTTTTACGATTGAGGCGCAGAGGATTTATGTGATCCGATACGCGTCAAACTATCTTGCCCTGGCCACCAACTGGTTAGGCGAGGATGGCCCAGTCCAGAAGGACGTTTACCAACTGGAGCGCCGTGGTATTACGAAACGGTGTTCTTATGAGTGCCGTCTCGCGGATAGTTCCTGTGGACTGCAATAGCCGAGATACTGCTTTCTGATATCGAAATGCGGTGCTGGTTGCGCAAAGCAGATCTTCAAATCGTCAACGGATCCACATCCACCGCCCAGCGGATCAGCCCCTTGCCCTCAGGGCCCTGCCGCACTTGATGCAGCACCTCATGCCAGCCCGCCAGAAAACGCTGCAGCGCCGCGCGTGAAGGCGATTCGATCAGCATCTGCGCCCGCTCCACATGGGCCACGCGCTGCACGCTCATGGGCAGGAGCCGGGTAGAGCGTGGCGCTGGAATGGAACCTCAATCTGCCAGGCTCGACAGATCCAGCTGCGGGTGTCGGCGGTGCAGTGCGCTCCTGCCCTCATGCGCACGGCTGACCCATCCGGGGCCGCGCGAGTTCAGGTCTCGCCAGGCTGCGGCCAGCACATCCGCATCGTTTTCTGCCAAGTACTCGATCAGGGAGGCCGCCTGATCGAGGTCTTTGCTGGCCTTGGTGCGTTGGGCCAGCGGGCGTTCGCCATGAACGAGAAGCTTGTGGACAGCGTACTTTTCCGGCGGGGGCGCATTCACGATGAGAGGCCCCGTATTGCTGAGCAGGACCAGCTGGACCGGGTTCTCCATCGAGAACTCCAGAAACTTCAGCGGCTGCATCGTCACGTTGAGTGCCTTGATCTTGATCGGCGCCTCGCCCCCCCGGTGCAGGGTCGTCACGAAGTCGAGCTGGAGATCGGGCTCGTCCGACTTCACATAGGTCGTGAGGCTCTTGACGGGCACAAACCCCATCTTGAGCGAATCGATGGCCGCCGGCGTGTCCATCTGGAGCGAAGAGGGAAGTGCAATGGATACGTTTCGGCCCGGGTGTGCAAAGTCCAGATCCAGTGTCTGGGCGCCCGTGGCCCAGTGCACGCCCAGCAGGTTCTGGTAGGCCAGGTAGACATGTGTGCCAATCAGGATGCCGCCGGCCTGGAAAAAGCCGGCATCAGTCAGCCGGCCGATGATCTTGGCATGGGTGGGAACCAGGGCAGAGCAGCCTGCGGCCAGAGCGACGCGCGTGAGTTGCCGAAGATGCGCCTGGGCCGGAGCCTGCGGGTTGGCTCGATGTTCCTGGATGAGGGCGTCCAGTTCAGCAGAGGCGGGGCCCACATAGACCTGCGTCTGCTTGCCCATGAGATCGGGTACCTGGTAGTAAACGTAGTCCTTGCCCTTGACTTTCTTGGTCGAGAAGCTGCCTGGCAGGCTGGCCACGCTTCTGACGTTGGCCAATTGGGCGGCGCCAGACACGGCGGCAAAGGCGGCCTGGGCCTGGGCTGACTGTGGGCGGTAGAACACGATTGGTTATACTGAGCTTTAGTTTGCTCAGTATAACTCTGAGGAATCAGGGATACAAGCGGATCACACAGGGGCACGGTCGAAGGTGCCCACCCGGTCTCAGATCGTCAACGGATCCACATCCACCGCCCAGCGGATCAGCCCCTTGCCCTCGGGCCCCTGCCGCACCTCATGCAAGGTGTCATGCCAGCCCGCCAGAAAACGCTGCAGCGCGGCGCGTGAGGGGCTTTCGATTAGCATCTGCGCCCGCTCCACATTGGCCACGCGCTGTACGCTCATGGGCACGGCCGGGTAGAGCGTGACGTTGAGTGCCGCAGCGGCTTCGGTGCCAAAGGTGCTGGCCGCGTT
>JBEIPS010000077.1:0-10040 GCA_040376915.1 Hylemonella sp. | reverse complement strand
TAGGCGGCCTTGGGGCCAATGCCAAAACGGCGGCACAACTCACGCCGGTTGGCCCCAGGGCGCAGGGCCAGCTCCACGAATTCGCGTTTGATGTCCATCAGGTCTTTCGGTTGCCATGGCATGCACTTCTCCCGGCGCCAAGGGCGCCTCAGAAGTGTTTCCTATGTCTCCGAACACCTGTTTCCCATGTCTCCGGTCCATACAGCGAAGCAAAGAAAAGGACCTCGCCCGCCGGGGCGAGACCCGGCTTGCAGGCGCCCCAGCCCAGCAGCCAGAAGAAATTATTCAGCCTTGATCGCCCGATCCGCAATGATCTTGCCCAGCACCGCCGTATCGGACTTGATGCGCAGGGCCAGGGCTTCCGAGGTGCCGCCCGCCACCTGCCAGCCCTGCTGGAACAGGCGCTGCCGCACTTCGGGGCTGCGCGCGATCTCGCTGAGCAGCGTTGACAGCTTGGCGACCACCGGCTTGGGCATGGAGGCCGGGCCGGCCACGGCGTTCCAGATCTCGAGCTGGAAGTCCTTCACGCCGGCTTCGGCCAGGCTGGGCACGCCGGGGGCCAGGGTGCTGCGACCGGCCGAGGTGACGCCCAGCAGGCGCACCTTGCCGGCCGCGGCCTGGGCCTGGGCCAGGCCGGGCGGCAGCATGGACAGCTGGATCTGCCCGCCCATCATGGCCGTGACCACCTGCGGGTAGCCGGGGTAAGGCACGTGCACGGGCTGGATGCCGGCGCGGGACTTGAGCAGTTCCATGCCGATGTGGCCCACGGTGCCCACGCCGGGTGAGCCGTAGCTCCACTTGTCCCCGCTGCTGCGTACCGCAACCAGGAACTCGGCGCTCGTCGCGCCGGGTGCGCCGGCCGGCGCGGCCAGCACCAGCGGAGCCGTGCCGACCAGGCTGATGGGTGCCAGGTCCTTGGCAGGGTCATAGGGCGTTTTCGAATTCAGCAACTTCGCGATGGTGAGGTTGCCGTTGATCATCACGCCGATGGTGTGGCCGTCGGTGGACTTGGCCACCATGTCGGCGGCGATATTGCCGCCGGCGCCCGGCTTGTTCTCCACGATGACCGGTTGCCCCAGCGCCTTGCTCAGCGGTTCGGCCAGCGTGCGTGCCACCAGGTCGGGCGAGGTGCCGGCCGGAAAGCCGACCATGATCTTCAGGGGTTTGCTGGGCCAGGCCGCCTGCGTCTGCGCCTGGGCGCCTGCGGCCAGCGTGAGCAGGCCCAGCGCCAGCAGGGCGCGACGCAGGGGGGAGGGGGTCGGTTGTTGCATTCTTGTCTCCAGTGAAAAGGCCCCGGACTCTTTCAAATCCGGGGCCTGGTGGCTTGTGGTGAAAGTCAGGCGTATTCTGCCAGCGCGGTCTTCATCTTTTTCATGGCCGCCACTTCGATCTGGCGGATGCGCTCGGCGCTCACCCCGTACTCGGCGGCCAGTTCGTGCAGCGTCATGCCACCCGAGCTGTCGTCGTTGACCTTGAGCCAGCGCTCTTCCACGATGCGCCGGCTGCGCGCATCCAGCACGTCCAGCGCAGCGGCGATGCCGTCGCTGGCCAGCACGTCGCGCTGGTGCGCCTCGATCATGGCGGTGGGCTCGTGGTTGGCATCGGCCAGGTAGGCGATGGGGCCGAAGCTGTCCTCGCCGTCGTCGCCCGGGCCCGGGTCCAGCATGACGTCACCGCCCGACAGGCGGGTCTCCATCTCGATGACCTCTTCGCGCTTGACGTTGAGCTCCTTGGCCATCAGGTCGATTTCCTGCTCGCTCAGGGTCTCGCGGTGGGTGGCGGCATCCGCGGCGGCGGCATCGGCCTTGTAGCCCTGCTTCTTGGAACGCAGGTTGAAGAACAGCTTGCGCTGGGCCTTGGTCGTCGCGACCTTGACCATGCGCCAGTTCTTCAGGATGTATTCGTGGATCTCGGCCTTGATCCAGTGCAGCGCGTAGCTGACCAGGCGCACGCCCTGGTCCGGGTCGAAGCGCTTGACGGCCTTCATCAGGCCCACATTGCCTTCCTGGATCAGGTCGCCGTGGGGCAGGCCATAACCCAGGTACTGGCGCGAAACCGAGACCACCAGACGCAAGTGAGAGAGCACCAACTTACCGGCGGCCTCAAGATCGTTGGAGTCGCGGAATTTGCGCGCGAACTCCTGCTCTTGCTCCAAGGTGAGCATGGGCAGGCGGTTGGCGGCCGAAATATAGGCGTCCAGATTGCCCAGCGGGGGCACCAGCGCCCAGGGGTTGGCAACGGCCAGCGCGGAGGCGGGAACTGCAGAGACAGCGGTCATGGCAGAACTCCTTTCGAGATCATGTTTCTATATTAG
The DNA here is from genome assembly GCA_040376915.1 of Hylemonella sp. Lineage (GTDB taxonomy): Bacteria > Pseudomonadota > Gammaproteobacteria > Burkholderiales > Burkholderiaceae_C > Hylemonella. The sequence goes on along the minus strand of JBEIPS010000077.1, from coordinate 7,726 downwards.
CACTCTCTGTGATTGAGTGCTAAGCAGGAAGTTCCTGGGGTTTTGAACAGTTTGAATGGCCTGGATGCCGGCAAGGCTGAAGCAGAAAAAGCTTGGTTTCTGTATTACGAACCATTATCATTCGTGTGCAATATCCGCCGTCCACTCATCCCTGCCATGATCGTCTGCGTCTGCCACCGGGTCTCCGACAAAACCATCGAGCGTGCTGCCCGTGGCGGCGCCGACTTCGACGAGATCCAGCTCGAGCTGGGTGTGGCCACCCAGTGCGGCAAGTGCGAAGGCTGCGCCCGCGCCCTCTGGTCCGAATGCCGGACCAGCCACAAGATGGCCCACCTGGGCCAGGAACTCGGGATCGGCCGCACCATTCAGCTGGTCGCTGCCTGAATCACCGCTGTCGCACCCATGAAAAAGGGCTACGCACTGCGTAGCCCTTTTGTTTTGGAGCACTCTGGCTCTCAGGAGATCTCGCCCATCTGGCTTTGCAGGTAGTTCTGCAGGCCCACCTTGTCCAGCAGCTCGATCTGGGTTTCCAGGAAGTCTATGTGCTCCTCGGTGTCGTCCAGGATCTCCTGCAGCAGGTCACGCGAAACGTAGTCGCGCACCTTCTCGCAGTGGGCGATGCCGTCCTTGATGGTGGCCTGTGCGCCCGTTTCCAGGGCCAGGTCGCTGCGCAGGATCTCGGGCACGTTCTCGCCGATATTGAGTTTGCCCAGGTCTTGCAGATTGGGCAGGCCGTCCAGCGTGAAGATGCGGTCCATGAGCTTGTCGGCGTGTTTCATCTCGCCGATCGACTCCTCGTATTCCTTCTTGGCCAGCTTGTCCAGGCCCCAGTGCTTGAGCATGCGGTAGTGCACGAAGTACTGGTTGATGGCGGTCAGCTCGTTCTTGAGCTGGGCCTGCAGGTGGGAGATGGCTTGCGGGTCGCCTTTCATGGGCCTTCCTTTTCCTTGTTGCGAGAGACATTTGCATTGTCATGCAAAGTGCGCGGCTTTCAAGCCCATGGCCTTGCGGAATGGGATTGAGAACCAGACGCAGCAAGGCTTACGGGATTGTACTGGTTTTAAAAACAGTGTTGTGGCAAGATGCAGGCATAGCGCGCCCTGGCCGCCCATCACCCTGACAGAAACCAAAGCCCCACGCGTGTAGCGCCCACCGCCATGCACATCCCCGCCCGCCGCCGCCTCGAGTTCGACGAGGCCCGCATCTACGCATACCCCGAGCACCTGCGCGGGTGCGTGGAGGCCCTGCCGCAGCTGCCCGGCGTCTACACCTTCCATGGCGAGCCGGGCGATGCGCTGCCGCTGTACATCGGCAAGAGCGTGAACCTGCGCGCACGCGTGCTCTCGCACCTGCGCAACCCCGACGAAGCGCGCCTGCTGCGCCAGACCCGTCTCATCACCCACCGCCGCACCGCGGGTGAGGTGGGCGCGCTGCTGCTCGAGGCCAGCCTCATCAAGCAGCAGCAACCGCTCTACAACCAGAAGCTGCGCCGCAGCCGCCAGCTCTGCGCCTGGCGGCTGGCCGCCACGGGCCGCCCCGAGGTGGTGGACGCACGCAGCCACAATTTCGCCACCACACCCGAACTCTTCGGCCTCTACGGCAGCCACCACGCCGCGCTCGACGGCCTGCGCAACCTGGCCGACCTGCACAAGCTCTGCTACGGTGCGCTCGGCCTGGAGCGCCTGACCCCGGGCCGCGCCTGCTTTCGCGCCGCGCTGCACCAGTGCGCCGGCGTCTGCCGCGGCGACGAAACCGTAGCCGCCCACCAGGCCCGCCTGCGCGAGGCGCTGGAGAGTTTGCGCGTGGCCTGCTGGCCACATGCTGGTGCCATCGGCCTGCGCGAGCGCGATGACGAGGGGCTGGAGCAGATCCACGTCATCCGTAACTGGTGCTACCTCGGCAGCGCAGACAGTTTGTCCGCCGCTCGCGCGCTGGACCAGGGCGCCCCCGGCTTCGACGCCGACGGCTACAAGATCCTCTGCCGACCGCTGCTCTCGGGCACGGCCGACCTCGTCGCACTGTGATTACTTGCCATGTCCGCCGTGCTTCGTGTTGTGCAGGCCCCATCGTCCCCCGACGAACTCGCGGGTGTCTGGCGCGCGGACCAGCTGCAGCAAGCGCCCCAGGCCGTGCTGACCAGCGGCCATGCAGAGCTCGACGCCGAGCTGCCCGGCGGCGGCTGGCCTGTGGGGCAGCTCACCGAAGTGCTGCAGGCCCAGGGCGGCCTGCATGAATGGCGCCTGCTGCTGCCCGCACTCAAGGCCGCCGTGGCGCAAGGGCCGCTCGTGCTCATCGCCGCGCCGCATCTGCCGCACCTGCCCGCCCTCGTGGCTGCGGGCATTCCCGCCGCACAGGTCCTGCGCATCAGCGCGTTGACCCCGGCCGAGCGCCTCTGGGCGTCTGAACAGGTGCTGCGCTGCCGTGATCTGGGCGCACTGCTGGCCTGGCTGCCCCAGGCCCGGCCCGAACAACTGCGCCGCCTGCAGCTGGCCAGCACCCACACGCAGGCGCTCGTCTTCGCCTTCCGGCCCGAAGCCGCGCGGCACGAATCCTCCCCCGCGCCGCTGCGCCTCACGCTGCGCACGGCGGCGGACGAGCAGGGCCTGAGCATCGAGTTGTTCAAGCGCCGCGGCCCCGTCAGCGACCGCCCCCTCACCCTCGCCGCGCCCCTGCCTGTCATGGCCGCGCTGCGCAAGCGACGGCCCCTCAAGGACCCCGGCCATGCTGTGGATCGCCCTGCGACCCTGCGCCCCGCCCGACGCCAGCCCGTCAGCGCATGAGCCCCCGCCGCCCAGCCCTGAACAACAAGCCCTCGCCTGGTGGGCCTTGGGGTTCAGCCCCCGGGTCTGCGTGCTGGAAGAGGCGGTGCTGCTGGAGGCCGGGGCCAGCCTGCGCCTTTTCGGCGGCCAGCGCGCGCTGCTGCAGCGCCTGCGCGATGAGCTGGCGCTAGCCGATGGCACCGGCCTGGCCGTCGCGCCCACAGCGCTTGCCGCGCTGGCCCTGCTGCGCACGCTGCCGCCGGCAGACGTAGGCACAACGGTTCCTGCCGTGTCCTGCACCACGCGCCGCCTCACGGCCACACTGGACGCGCTGCCCCTTGCACTGCTCAGCGCCACCCAGGCCCATGCCCCCGTGCTCGCCCGCCTGGGCTGCCGCACCCTGGGGCACTTGCGCGCATTGCCGCGCGGCGGCGTGTCGCGCCGCTTCGGTGCCGCGCTGCTGGAGGCGCTGGACCGCGCCTACGACCAGCGGCCCGAGGTCTATGAGTGGGTCGGGCTGCCTGAGCAATTCAGCGCACGGCTGGAATTCAACGGCCGCATCGAAGTGGCCGAAGGCATGCTCTTCGGCGCGCGCCGCCTGTTGCAGCAACTGGCCAGCTGGTTGCTGGCACGGCAGCGCGGCGTGCTGGCCCTCAGCCTGCACTGGGAACACGACCTCGTGCGCCGCGGTGAACTGCACAACGGGCACCTGAATGTGCGCACCGCCGAAGCCACGCGCGACATCACCCACCTGGCCCGCCTGCTCAGTGAACACCTGGCGCGTTTGACCCTGCCCGCGCCCGTGCAGGCCATCCGCCTGGACGCCACCGAGACCGAGGCCCTGCAAACCACCAGCGCCAGCCTGCTGCCCGAAGAGGTGCGCCAGGGCGAGCCGCTGCAGCAGCTCATCGAACGCCTGTCCGTGCGCCTGGGCGCAGATCGTGTGCTGCGCGGCCAGCTGCTGGCCGACCACCGGCCCCAGCACATGCAGGCCTGGCGACCGGCGGGTGAGGGGGTGGCGAGTGCGAACCCGCCCGCGCTACCCAAACACCTGCAGCTGCACCCGCCCTGGATCCTGCGTGTACCGCTGCGCCTGGCCATGCAGGGCGAGCGCCCGCTCTACCAGGGCCCGCTCCTCATGCTGGCCGGGCCCGAGCGGCTGGAGTCCGGCTGGTGGAGCCTGTCAGCCAGCGCGGAAGCCGAGGGCGAAGATCTGGCCCAACGCGACTATTTTGTGGCCCGCAGCCCGCAGGCGGGCCTGCTGTGGGTGTACCGGCGGCGTAGTGCGGGGGAGCCGGCGTGGTTTCTGCAGGGCGTGTATGGGTGAGGTACGCCCCATAGCGCTCCCGGCTCTCAGCGTCGCGCCACAAAATCAATCTCGATCCGTGCACCTTTGGCAAGACCGCTGACCCCCACGCAGGTGCGGGCGGGCAGGCGCCCGGCAGGGAAGTAGCCGCGGTAGATCGCGTTCATGCGCTCATAGTCCTCGTCGAAGTACGTCAGGAAGATGCGCGCCGACAGCACGTTCGACAGATCCAGCCCGCAGCCCTGGAGCACCTTGCGCAGGTTCGCCATGACCGCGTGCGTCTGGGCCTCAATGCCTTCGGGGTAGGGCGCCTGAATCGACATGTCGGTGAAGGGCATCTGCCCCGTGACGAACACCCAGTTGTCGACTTCGACGGCGTGGCTGAAGGGCGCGACCGGGTCGGGTGCGTCGGCAATCATGTGGAAGATCGGTTCCATGGCGTACTCCATTTCAGAGGGAAAAAACACGAAGCCACGCAGCGTCGCGTGGCATGGATCTTGCAGGCCCTTGAGTTGCTACAAGAGCAGTCCTCATGCGCCTTAACCAGTTCACCACCGAGTCCTACCCCGTGCAGCAACGCCTGCACGTGTGGACGGAGGCGCTCGATCCGCTGCGCCTGCGGCCCGAGCTGGCCTCGGGCGCGCCGCCGCTCTACGCCACGCTGGCAGGCGGACTGACCAGCCGCGGTGTGGGCCTGGCACGCATCGCGTCCTCGCCGCAGACCCTGGCCCATGTGCGCACGGAGGCCGAACGGTTCTGGCTGGCCCTGCACCAGTCCGGTGAAGCCTGCTGGACCAGCGACGACGGCGAGGTGCATCGCCTGCAGCCCGGTGACATCGTCTATGGCTCGGCACGCGCCGAGGCCAGCGTGATCTACCAGACTGATTTCCGGCAGTTCCGCGTTTCCCTGCCCGGTGAAGCCCTCAAGTCCCGCCTGCCCCAGGGCAGCGGTGTGGCGCCCGGCCTCCTGTCGGGCCAGAGCGGCATGGGGCGCCTGCTGGGCGGCACCCTCGGTGGCCTGGCCGATGCGCTCGACACCTTGAGCGACGAAGAGATTGCCCCCGTCGAACTGTCGCTGGCCGAACTCGTGGCCAGCAGCCTGGCTGCACGACGCGAAGACGGCGCCCGCAGCAACACACAGGCCGCCACGCTGCGCCGCGTCTGCCAGTTCATCGAAGGCGCGCTGAGCGACCCCGAGCTCTCGCTGGCCGCCGTCGCCGCCCATGAAAAAATTTCCGAACGCCTGGTGCAGAAAGTCTTTGAAGGCATAGGCCTGAGTTTCACCAACTACCTGCGCCAGCGGCGGCTGGAGCGCTGTCGCGCCGACCTGGCCAACCGGCAGTACGGGCACCTGTCCATCTCCGACATCTGCTTCCGCTGGGGTTTCAACGACCCCGCGCACTTCAGCCACTGCTTCCGCGACCGCTACCAGATGTCGCCGCGCCAGTTCCGTCAGCAGGCCAACGAAACCAGCCAGCAGATCCTGCGCAAGCGCATCCGGCGCGGTTGGCCCTCGGGATACTTCGAATCGTCCACCCCTGCGCCCGAAGAAAGCGGTGCCCTGCGTGACACGCACGACGCGGTGCGACCCCACGCCGCGGCCTCGACCGCCAAGGGGATCGAGGGTGCGCCCGGCCGGCACCACCATTTGCCGGCCAAGGCCGACACCATCCACTGGGGCTACTTCAGCCACGCCATCCCGCCCGCGCTGAGCATCCGCTCGGGCGACATCGTGACCATCGAGACGCTGACCCAGCACGCCTACGACGACTACGAACGCATGATCAAGGGCGACTCTGGCGCCGAGAGCGTGTTCCACTGGACCAAGGAGCGCAAGGCCGTGGACCGGCGCGGCGCCGGGCCGGCCGATGCCTCCATCTACGGCCGTGGCAGCGGTGAGGGTTTTGGTGTGCACATCCTCACCGGGCCTGTCGCCGTCGAAGGCGCGCAGCCTGGTGATGTGCTGGAGCTGCGCATCCTCGACCTTGCGCCCCGCCTGGCCGCCAGCGCCAAGTACGAAGGCCGCGCCTTCGGCAGCAATGCCGCGGCCTGGTGGGGCTTCCACTACGAGGACCTGCTGGAAGAGCCAAAGCCGCGCGAGGTGGTCACCATCTACGAGGTCGATTGCAACCCCGGCCAGATGTGCGCCCACGCGGTCTACAACTTCCGCTGGACCCCCCAGCGCGACCCCAACGGCGTTCTGCATCCCACCATCGACTACCCCGGCGTTCCCATCGACCGTTCGACGATCGTCGAGAACCACTCGGTGCTGGAAGGCGTCAAGATCCCCGTGCGCCCGCACTTCGGCGTCATCGCCCTGGCCCCGGCCGAGACCGGCCTGGTCGACTCGGTCCCTCCGTCCTACTTCGGCGGCAACCTCGACAACTGGCGCATCGCCAAGGGCGCCACGGTCTATCTGCGTGTCGCGGTGGACGGTGGCCTGCTCTCGGTGGGCGACCCGCACGCCTCCCAGGGCGACAGCGAACTCTGCGGCACCGCCATCGAGTGTTCGCTCACCGGCGTGTTCCAGATCATCCTGCACAAGGCGCAGGACCTGCACGACGAACCCTACGCCGACATCGACTACCCCCTGGTCGAGACGCCGGACGAATGGGTGCTGCACGGCTTCTCGCACCCCAACTACCTGAAGGAACTCGGCGACAAGGCCCGCAGCCTGATCTACGAGAACTCCTCGCTCGACACCGCCATGCGTGATGCCTTCCGCAAGACCCGGCGTTTCCTCATGACCACCATGGGCCTGACCGAAGACGAGGCCATCTCCCTCATGTCCGTGGCGGTGGACTTCGGCATCACACAGGTCGTCGACGGTAACTGGGGCGTCCATGCCGTGATCCGTAAGTCGCTGTTCGCGGGGCGCAGCAAGCGCGCCTGAAGTTGAGCGGGCAGCGCACAGGCGCCGCCCGCGCTTGGGTTGTCAGGGTTGGTTGAAGACGCTCTTGCGGATGGAGCCGTGCACGCCCCAGTTGCCATCCACCACCTGGGTCACGCCAAAGTCTGCGGCCACCGACATCAGGGCAATCGCCTCGTCCTCGCTGAGCTTGTGCGCCGTCATCAGGAAACGCCGCAGCTTGCGGAAGGCGTCGCGCATGGCCGGGTCCAGCGAAGCCGTCTCCGCCACCGTGGTCTGGCCGGCGTCACCCAGCGTGGCCAGGTAGTTCGGGTAGGTGAAGCCGTAGACGGCCCACTGCTCCTCGGTCTCCAGCATGGGGTGGTCCAGGCCTTCGAGCAGCGTGCCCTCCAGGTCTTTCTTCTTGTGCAGCACAAACTGGAACTCACCCGTCAGCGAGCATTCAATGGCCGTGCCGCCCAGCTCGCTGTCGCCCTGCGCCGCGTGCGGGTCGCCCACGGAGAAGTAGGCACCCGCCACCGCAACGGGGTAATACATCCTGGCACCCTTGCCCACGCGCCAGTCGTCGATGTTGCCGCCTGTGTAGCTGGGTGGAATCGAGCTCACGAATTCGGACTCCGAGGGCGCCAGGCCCATGGTGCCGAAGTGCAAGCGCGCCGGCACCTTCACATTGGGCAGGATGTTCTCGCGTTTTTTCACCAGCGTGTGGTCCACCTTCACGCCGGGGTAGTCGATGGTCGCGTGCACCACGCCATCCGGATCGGTCTGGGGCGTCCAGACGTAGTTGTAGAC
>JBEIPS010000182.1:0-2556 GCA_040376915.1 Hylemonella sp. | reverse complement strand
GGGGCTGCCAGCCACGGGTGACTGGGAGAGCGGCCTGCAGGCCGAGGCCATGACCCTGCTGCTCAGTGGGCGCCTGGACGTCTGGGACGAACTGACCAAACGTTTCGAGCGCAAGCTCATCCTGACCGCGCTGGACAGCACGCGTGGCCGGCGCATCGAAGCCGCTCACAAGCTGGGCATAGGCCGCAACACCATCACGCGCAAGATCCAGGAGCTCGGACTGGAAGAGTAGGACGCCCCCCGAAGCGGCCTCTGGCCGCCCGGTGCCGACGTCGGAGACTCCGGCTCTTCGGGTCCGTCCAGGCCTGCGCAGGCAGGCTTGGAGCCGCGGCCCTCAGCCCCCACTAGGGGGCGACGCCAGCGGCCGGGCAGAGCCCGTTCCACGGCGTCCACGCATGAATACCGTGGCGACGCTGCTCGCTCGGGCTGGTTTCAGTCGAAGAGGCCGGGGCCGCCGAAGTGCGCGCCCTCGATCTCCAGCATCTTCAGCTTGGTCTGCAGCCCGCCATGGGCTGAAAAGCCGCCTGTGCCTGTCTGCGCGCCCAGCACGCGGTGGCAGGGCACCACGGGTGCGAAGGGGTTGGCGCCTAGGGCTTGGCCCACGGCGCGGGCCGCGCCGGGTTCGCCCAGGCGTTGCGCCACTTCCCCATAGGTCAGCGTTTCCCCCGGCGGGATGCGTCGCGTGAGTTCGTAGACGCGCTGGTGAAAGGGCGGCACACCCTCCATGTCCAGCGGCAGGTGAGTGAGATCGCGCGGTTCGGGGGGATGGCCTTCCAGCAGGGCTGTGATGGCGGCAATGGCGTCCAGCACAAAGGGCGGCGCCTTGCCTTCATCGCAATCCGGGAAACGACGTGCCATGCGCGCGCGCGTGGCGGCCTCGTCCTGCTCGGGCAGGTTCACGCAGGTCAGCGCGTGTGCGTTCCAGGCAATGCCGCAATAACCCAGCGGCGTGGAGAAGAGGGCGTAGGCCAGCGTGGACATGCGGCACGCCCGGCGGGCTTCACAGTCCCCGCAGTTCCAGCACCACGGGCGCGTGGTCGCTGGGGCGTTCGTTCTTGCGCGGTGTGGGGTCGACGGCGCAGGCCGTGGCCAGGGGCTTGAGGGCCTCGCTGATCAGGATGTGGTCGATGCGCAGGCCCTGCTTGCGGCGAAAGCCCATGTTGCGGTAGTCCCACCAGGAAAAATTCTTTTCGGGTTGCGGAAACAGCCGAACCGAATCCGTCAGACCGAGATCGATCAGCGCGCGCAGATGGGTGCGCTCCTCGACGGTGCAATGGATGGTGTCCTTCAGGCCCACCGGATCCCAGACGTCGAGGTCGTCAAAGGTGATGTTGTAGTCGCCCATGAGCACCAGCTTCGGGTACTGCTGCAGCTCGCCGCGCACCCACTCGCGCAGGGCATCGAGCCAGCGCATCTTGTAGGCGAACTTGTCCGAGCCCGGCTCCTGGCCGTTGGGAAAGTAGGCGCCGATGACACGCACGCCGTTCACCGTGGCGCTGATCACGCGCGCCATCTCGTCCTCGAAACCCGGGATGTTGCGCACCACGGCTTCCATCGGCGCGCGTGAGAGCAGGGCGACACCGTTGTAGGTCTTCTGCCCGAAGCTCTGGGCCTGGTAACCCGCCGCGGTGAAGGCGTCGAAGGGGAACTTGTCGTCGGTGAGCTTGAGCTCCTGGAGCGCCAGCAGGTCCACGGGATTGGCGGTCAGCCAGTCCAGCACCTGGGGCAGGCGCACGTTGAGCGAGTTGACGTTCCAGGTGGCGAGTTTCATCGACGGCTTGCGATCAGATGTGCAGGACGGCCAGTCCGCCCACGACCAAGCCCAGCGCACCCGCGGCGAACATGGCGTATTCCAGCCACTTCTTGCGCGTCAGCAGGGCGATGGCGGCCAGGGCGATGCAGACCTGCAGCACGGTGGTGGCCTGGGCCCAGCGGTGGTGCTGGTGCATCTGCTCGTCACTCTTCTTGTCCCAGGCGGTGGCCTCGGCTTCGAGTTTTTCGGCGTCCACCTTGATCTCGCCCTTTTCCTTCTCGTAGCGGTCGATCTTGGCCTGGTACTTGGCCTTCTCGGTGTCCTTGGGCGTCAGGTCGCGCGAGACCTCGGCCAGGGACTGCTTGGTGCTCTTGGACTGGAAGTAGTTCCACTGGTTGGAGGCTTCGGTCTTCTTGATGGCCGCGTTGTTCTTGTACAGGCCGGCATTGGCCTGGGTGGCACCACCCATGTAGGCGAAGATGGCGCCCACCGTGGCGATGATGGCCGTGAACATGGCGATCTGGTTGGTCATGCCGCCACCGTGGTCGCCATGGCCGCCGCCCTGTTGCGCGTGTTCGAGTTCGTGGTCGTGCGGGCCGTGCACGTGAAAACCGCCTCCGGACATATCAGATTCCTCTTGTGTTCGTGTAAGTGACAAAACTGAAATTCAGGCCGGTGGAGGAGACGTGACGCTCACGTTGCGTTTCCTTCCACTCGGGTCCGAATTGTGGCGCAAAAGCATCCCCGTCATATGACGCTTCTATTTCTGTGACCACGGCGGTGCTGGCCAGCGGCAGGGCCTG
>JBEIPS010000157.1:0-3436 GCA_040376915.1 Hylemonella sp. | reverse complement strand
GGCCGTGCACCTGCAGGATGCGGCTGTCGGCAAAACCGCCGCTGATGGCTTCGCGCACCTTGGCCGGGTCGGCGCCGCCCTTCTGGCACAGCAGCAGGGCCTCGGCCACGGCGCCGATGGTGATGCCCACGATCATCTGGTTGGCCAGCTTGGCCAGCTGGCCCGAGCCGCTGGGGCCGACCAGGGTGGCACGGCCCAGGGGTGCGAAGAACGGTTTGGCGCGCTCGAAGGTGCTCATCTTGCCGCCGGCCATGATGGCCAGCGTGCCGGCTTCGGCGCCCAGGGTGCCGCCGGAAACCGGCGCATCCAGGTGGGTGATGCCCATGCCGCCCAGGCGCTCGGAATGCGCGCGGGCCTCGGCCGGCTTGATGGAAGACATGTCGATCAGCACGGTGCCCGGTTTCATGGTGCCGGCCACGCCGGTCTCGAACAGCACCTGCTCGACCACGGGGCCGTGCTCCAGCATGGTGATGACGAATTCCGCGCCCTGCACGGCGCCGGTGGCGGTGTCGTGCACCGTGGCCCCAAAGGCGGCCAGGCCTTCGGCCTTGGCGCGCGAGCGGTTCCATACGTGCACGGTATGGCCGGCCTCGCACAGGCGGCGCGCCATCGGGTAGCCCATCTTGCCGGTTCCCAACACGGTGATGTTCATCTTGTTACCTCCTACGCGTTTGCGGATATGCCAAGATAGCCGTATCCCCGCGAAATCGCACTATTGTCTTTCATCCGGAGCCCTGACATGAAGAAGCTCGATCCCGCCTGGCTGGACCGCATGTACAACAACCGCGCCCTGGTGCCCGAGCACGCCATGCACTTCGCCCGCTGGGCCGACGCATCGGATGACGCCCGGGCCGCCCACCTCTGCCAGACCGACATCGCCTACGGCAACGGCCCGATGGAGAAGCTCGACGTCTTCCCCAGCAACAAGAGCGGCGCACCGGTGGTGGTTTTCATCCATGGCGGCTGGTGGCGCGCGTTGGACAAGTCCCAGCACTCCTTCATCGCCCCGGCCTTCAAGAACCTGGGCGGTTGTGTCTTCATTCCCAACTACGCCCTGTGCCCCGTGGTCACCATCCCGGACATCACCTTGCAGATGGTCCAGGCCCTGGCCTGGGTCTGGCGCAATGCGAAGAAGTACGGCGGCGACCCGAACCGCATCTACGTGGTGGGCCATTCGGCCGGCGGCCACCTGGCCACCATGCTGCTGGATTGCCTGTGGCCGGCCTATGGCAAGGACCTGCCGGCCGACCTGGTGAAGGGGGCCATGTCCATCTCCGGCCTCTACGACCTGGAACCCATCATGCACACACCCTTCCTCAAGGGCGATCTGCGCCTGACGCCCGAGCAGGTGCGCCTGGCCAGCCCGGCGCTGCTGCCGGCGCCGAAGCAGGGGGTGCTCTACGCCGTGGCGGGGGCGCAGGAGAGCGCCGAATTCATCCGCCACAACAAGCTGATCCAGCAGGCCTGGGGCAGGCAGGTGGTGCCGGTCTGCGAGACCATCCCCGAGCGCAACCACTTCAGCGTGCTCGAGGACCTGACCGCGCCCTGGCAGTACCTGCACCAGCTGGCGATACGGCTGGTGTTCGGCAAGGGCTGAGACCCGACGCGCCGGGCTTCAGCACCGCGCCGGCACCTGGGAAAACCCGAAGCTTTTGTAACAGACGGGTGCTTGCCCCGGGGCCGTTGCAGCGGGGATGCAACACTGCCGCGCTTCTTTGCAGAATCTTGGCCATCGCCGCCACAGCGCTGGCTAAACTCGCCATCCGTGGGAACGGACAAGGTGCATCAGACACCTCGCCGTGATGCATAAAACAAAGAGCGAGACAACAAGAAGATGAGACCCGAAGAGTATTTGCTGGCGAGCCATGCCATCCATGTCGAGATGGGCCGCCTGTCCGAACGACTGCTGGAACTGGCCCGCTTCCGCTGTGCTGAGCCCTCCAACCAGGCTTTCCTGAACGTCATGAACCGCCAGGCCGAGTTGCTGGAAACGCTGTCCGAGATGCACGGCAAGGCCTTGACCGATTTCAAGACGTCTTCTGCCCGCATGCCGCTGAGCTGAGGCGCAGGCCGGGCCCGCCCGAGGGCTTTCCTACAATGGGGGCATGTCCTCTGTTTTGCCGCCCACCGGCGCCCCTTCTTCCCTCTTCCCCGCGCCCACTGAATCCCCCCTGCTGGCCAGCCTGAACGCCGAGCAGCGCGCGGCCGTGGCGCTGCCGCCCGTGCCCGCGCTGATCCTGGCCGGGGCGGGTTCGGGCAAGACGCGGGTGCTGACCACTCGCATCGCCTGGCTGCTGCAGACGGGCCAGGTCTCGCCCGGCGGTCTGCTGGCGGTGACCTTCACCAACAAGGCGGCGCGCGAGATGATGACGCGCCTGTCCGCCATGCTGCCCGTCAATGTGCGGGGCATGTGGATCGGCACCTTCCACGGCCTGTGCAACCGCCTGCTGCGCGCGCACCACCGCACGGTGGGCCTGCCGGCCACCTTCCAGATCCTGGACACGCAGGACCAGCTCAGCGCCATCAAGCGCCTGTGCAAGCAGTTCAATGTGGACGAAGAGCGTTTTCCGCCCAAGCAGCTGGCCTGGTTCATCGGCGGCTGCAAGGAAGACGGCCTGCGCCCGAACATGGTGGAGGCCAGCGACCCCGACACGCGCAAGAAGGTCGAGATCTACCAGCTCTACGAAGACCAGTGCCAGCGCGAAGGCGTGGTGGATTTTGGCGAGCTGCTCTTGCGCAGCTTTGAGCTGCTGCGCGACCACGACGCCGTGCGCGAGCATTACCAGCGGCGCTTCCGCCACATCCTGATCGACGAGTTCCAGGACACCAACAAGCTGCAGTACGCCTGGATCAAGCTGCTGGCGGGTTACAACCCGGCCGGCACGCTGCGCGACGACGGCGGTGCGGCCGCAGTGCTGGCCGTGGGTGACGACGACCAGAGCATCTACGCCTTCCGCGGTGCGCGCGTGGGCAATATGGCCGACTTCGTGCGTGAGTTCAAGGTGCAGCACCAGATCAAGCTGGAGCAGAACTACCGCAGCCACAGCAACATCCTGGACACGGCCAACGCGCTGATCAGCCACAACAAGCACCGCCTGGGCAAGAACCTGCGCACCGACCAGGGCGCGGGCGAGCCGGTGCGGGTGTACGAAGCCACCAGCGATTTCGCCGAGGCGCAGTGGATGATCGACGAGATGAAGCAGCTCATCCGCGAGGGCATGAGCCCCAAGGAGATAGCCGTGCTTTACCGCAGCAATGCGCAGAGCCGGGTGATCGAGACCACGCTGTTCAACGCCGGCTTGCCTTATCGCGTGTATGGCGGCCTGAGGTTTTTTGAGCGCGCCGAAATCAAGCACGCGCTGGCCTATCTGCGCCTGCTGGAGAACCCGAACGACGACACCAGCTTCATGCGCGTGGTGAACTTTCCGCCGCGCGG
>JBEIPS010000018.1:0-44550 GCA_040376915.1 Hylemonella sp. | reverse complement strand
CAAAGGGCACGTGTTCGGTGGCGAGTACGCCGACGTTGATGCCCACCATGCCGTACTCCAGCGCCTCACTCACGCGGAAGATGCGGCCCACGTCGCGGGTGTAGAAGTAGGTGGCCAGGCCGAAGATGGTGTTGTTGGCGGCGTCCACCACTTCCTGCTCGGTCTTGAAACGGAACACCGGCGCGAAGGGGCCGAAGGTTTCTTCGGTGGCGCAGAGCATATGGGCCTTGGCTTCCGAGACCACGGTGGGTTCGAAGAACTGGCCCTGCAGCTTCTTGCCCCCGACCACGACCTTGCCGCCCTTGGCTACGGCGTCGGCCACATGGCGTTGCACCTTCTCGACAGCGGCGTCCTCGATCAGCGGGCCCTGGGCCACGCCGTCTTCGAAGCCGTTGCCGACCTTGACGGCCTTGACCTTCTCGGCGAACTTCTGCACGAACTGGTCGTAGACACCGTCTTGCACATAGATGCGGTTGGCGCAGACGCAGGTCTGGCCGGCATTGCGGTACTTGCTGGCCATGGCGCCTTCGACCGCGGAGTCGATGTCGGCATCGTCAAAGACGATGAAGGGGGCGTTGCCGCCCAGTTCCAGGCTGAGCTTCTTGACCGTGGGCGCGCTCTGCGCCATCAGGATACGGCCCACTTCGGTAGAGCCGGTGAAGCTGATGTGGCGCACGGTATCGCTGGCGCAGAAGACCTTGCCCACGGCGATGGAGTTGTCGGCGTCAGCGGTGAGGATGTTGATCACCCCTGCCGGGATGCCGGCGCGCACGGCCAGTTCGGCCGCGGCCAGGGCTGTCAGCGGCGTGAGTTCGGCCGGCTTGATGATGACGGGGCAGCCCGCGGCCAGGGCCGGGGCCACCTTGCGGGTGATCATGGCCAGGGGGAAGTTCCAGGGCGTGATGGCCGCGCAGACACCGATGGGCTGCTTGATGACCATCAGGCGGCGGTTGTTGTCCCAGGTGGGCAGGGTCTCGCCGTTGACGCGTTTGGCTTCTTCCGCAAACCACTCGACGAAGCTGGCGCCGTAGCTGACCTCACCCTTGGCCTCGGGGAAGGGCTTGCCCTGTTCGGCCGTCATGATGCGGGCCAGGTCGTCACGGTTGGCCATCAGCAGGTCAAACCACTTGCGCAGGATGATGCTGCGTTCGCGGCCGGTCAGTGCTTTCCATGCGGGCCAGGCGGCATTCGCTGCCTTGATCGCGAGCTCGGCATCGGCCGGGCCCAGATTGGCCACGTCGGCCAGCTTGTGGCCGGTGGCCGGGTCCAGCACGTCAAAGCGGCTGGCCGCGGCGCCCTTGACCCATTGGCCGTTGATCAGGGCGTCGGTCTTGAGCAGGGTAGGGTCTTTGAGCTGGGCGAGGGGGGATGTCTTCATGTCCATGGCGGTCTCTCCGGGGCAGGTGTCTCGTCGGTCCGGGCATTGTGCCAGCGTGTCGGCAGCAGGGGCATCGCCGGGGCGACAACCGGCCGGGGCGGGGCCCCAAACCTATAATCGATAGTTCAAGAAAATCAAGCAGTTAGGTGCGCGCGGCGCGCCTCTGCCGTCACCCAAAACACCATGAGCCAAGCCGTCTTTTCCGTCGCCGACATCCGCAAGACCTTTCTGGACTTCTTTGCCGCCAAGGGCCACACCGTCGTGCAGTCCAGCCCCCTGGTGCCGGGCAACGACCCCACGCTGATGTTCACCAACTCCGGCATGGTGCAGTTCAAGGACGTGTTCCTCGGCAGTGACAAGCGCTCCTACGTGCGCGCCGCTTCCGTGCAGGCCTGCCTGCGCGCCGGTGGCAAGCACAACGACCTGGAGAACGTGGGTTACACCGCGCGCCACCACACCTTTTTCGAGATGCTGGGCAACTGGAGCTTCGGCGACTACTTCAAGCGTGAATCGCTCAAGTGGGCCTGGGAGCTGCTGACCGAGGTCTACAAGCTGCCGAAAGAAAGGCTCTTGGCCACCGTCTACGCCGAGGACGACGAGGCCTACGACATCTGGACCAAGGAAATCGGCCTGCCGCCCGAGCGTGTGATCCGCATCGGCGACAACAAGGGCGGCCGCTACAAGTCCGACAACTTCTGGATGATGGCCGACACCGGCCCTTGCGGCCCCTGCTCGGAAATCTTCTACGACCACGGCGACCACATCGCCGGCGGCCCCCCGGGCAGCCCCGATGAAGACGGTGACCGTTACATCGAGATCTGGAACAACGTGTTCATGCAGTTCAATATGGACGAAACCGGTGCCGTCACGCCCCTGCCTGCGCCATGCGTGGACACCGGCATGGGCCTGGAACGCCTGGCCGCCATCCTGCAGCATGTGCACAGCAATTACGAGATCGACATCTTCGCTGCGCTGATCAAGGCCGCCAGCCGCGAGACCGGCACCAAGGACCTGACGAACCCTTCGCTCAAGGTGATTGCCGACCACATCCGCGCCACCGCCTTCCTGGTGAGCGACGGCGTGATCCCCAGCAACGAAGGCCGTGGTTATGTGCAGCGCCGTATCGTGCGCCGCGCCATCCGCCACGGCTACAAGCTGGGCCAGAAAAAGCCCTTCTTCCACAAGCTCGTCGCCGAACTGGTGCGCATGATGGGCGACGCCTACCCCCGCCTCAAGGCCGAGGAAAAACGCATCACCGAAGTGCTCAAGGCCGAGGAAGAGCGTTTCTACGAGACCCTGGAAAACGGCATGGCCATTTTGGACCGCGCTCTCAGTGATGAGGGGCTGGTGGTCACGCACTTGCGGCGTGAGTTCGGCGCTGAGAGCGTTGGGGTTGAACGCGTGGGCGTAGTCTCTGAATCGAAGAAGGGATTCCGCTTTGATTACGTGCTAAGTCTTCCTTCCGGTGACGAAATCGCACTTGAATTTATATCTGCAACTTATGCTAGCTCGACGAACGTAGTTGAGCGAGTTAAGTCATTTGCGGAGGCTGTGGATACTTCCCGGCCCGAGCGTGCAATATTGGTGGTTGTTGGCGCGATTTCCGATGTCGATAGTGAGTTCATTCGCAAGCAACTGCCAAGTGGGGTAGAGCTGCGCATCGTGAATCCGGCTCATATCGAACGAATTCTCGATGGCCGTACCGCTTTTGCGCTGCACGACACATACGGCTTCCCTCTTGACCTCTCGGCCGATGTCTGTCGCGAGCGCGGTGTGACGGTAGACGAAGCAGGCTTCAAAGCCGCCATGGACAAGCAGAAGAACCAGGCCCGCGCCGCCGGCAAGTTCAAGATGGACAAGGCGCTGGAATACAGCGGCGCCGGCAACCAGTTCGTGGGCTACGACAAGCTCGAAGCCCCCGCCAAGATCGTCGCGTTGTATGTGGACGGCACCTCCACCGCCGTGCTCAAGGCCGGCCAGAACGGCGTCGTGGTGCTGGACACCACCCCCTTCTACGCCGAGAGCGGCGGCCAGGTCGGTGACGAAGGCGTTCTGATCGCCGGCTCGGCCCGTTTCGAGGTGGGCGACACGCAGAAGATCAAGGCCGACGTTTATGGCCACCACGGCACGCTGGCAACCGGCACGCTCAATGTGGGCGACACCGTGACAGCCCAGGTGAACCTCACCGTGCGCGCCGCCACCATGCGCAACCACTCGGTCACCCACCTGATGCACAAGGCCCTGCGCGAAGTGCTGGGCACCCACGTGCAGCAGAAGGGCTCGCTGGTCAACGCCGAGCGCACCCGCTTCGACTTCGCGCACAACGCGCCGGTGACCGAAGCCCAGATTCGCGAGATCGAGAAGCAGGTCAATGCCGAGATCCTGGCCAACGCCGCCACGCAGGCCCGTGTGATGGACATCGAGTCCGCGCAGAAGACCGGCGCCATGATGCTCTTCGGCGAGAAGTACGGCGACACGGTGCGCGTGCTCGACATCGGCAGCAGCCGTGAACTCTGCGGCGGCACGCACGTGCAGCGCACGGGTGATATTGGCCTGTTCAAGGTCGTGGGCGAGAGCGGTGTAGCCGCCAGCGTGCGCCGTATCGAGGCGGTGACGGGTGTCAATGCGCTGGGTTATCTGCAGCAGCTCGAAGACACGGTGACGCAGGCTGCGGGCACGCTCAAGGCCCCGAGCACCGAGCTCAATGCCCGCCTGGGCCAGGTGCTGGACCAGGTCAAGGCGCTGGAAAAAGAAATCGCCGCACTCAAGGGCAAGCTGGCCTCCAGCCAGGGCGACGAACTCATGGCCCAGGCCGTCGACGTCAAGGGGCTGAAGGTGCTGGCCGCGCGTCTGGAAGGTGCCGACGCCAAGACCCTGCGCGACACCCTGGACAAGCTCAAGGACAAACTCAAGACCGCGGCCATCGTGCTGGCCGCCGTGGACGGCGACAAGGTGCAGCTGGCGGCGGGTGTCACGGCCGACAGCATCGGCAAGGTAAAAGCCGGTGATCTGGTCAACTTCGTGGCCCAGCAGGTCGGTGGCAAGGGCGGCGGCAAGGCCGACATGGCCATGGCCGGCGGCACCGATGCCAGCAAGCTGGGCGCGGCCCTGGCCAGCGTGCAGGGCTGGGTCGCGGACAAACTCTGATGCAGCGTCGTGACCTCCTGGGCCTGACCTTGGCCACGCTGGCTGGCCCGGCGCTGGCCCAGCGCGGTTACGACGTCCAACCCTGGCCGCCCAGACAGCCGGTGCCCTCTCTGCGTGCGCTCGACCTGCGGGGCAAGACCTGGACCCTGCCTGAGTTGCGCGGCCGCGCCGTGCTGCTGAATTTCTGGGCCACCTGGTGCCCGCCCTGCCGCGCCGAGATGCCTTCGCTGCAACAGCTGGCCGAGATCTACGGCCCCGAGCAGTTGCAGGTGCTGGCCGTCAATGTGGGTGAGGGGCCGCGGCGCATCACCCAGTACCTGCAGTCCAGCGGACTGGAACTGACGGTGCTGCTCGACCCCAAGAGCGAGGCAGCCCGTGCCTGGGGCGCCAATGTGCTGCCCACCACCATCCTGATTGACGCTGAAGGCCGCCCGCGTCAGCGCGTGCGCGGCGAGGTGGATTGGTCCGGCCGCGAGGCCACGGCGCTGGTCGAGCCGTTGCTGCGCGGCGGCATGCCCCAGCGGGCCAGCGGCGTTTCAACGTAACGCTCGAAGACGTAAGCCAGGGCCATGCTGCTCAGCCAGCAGCCCAGCAACATGGCGGCTGCGCCCGGTGCGCTGTCCCAGCCCAGTCCCACGTACAAGGCGTTGCCCAGCATCAGCACGGGGAAGTGCACCAGGAACAGCGCGTAGGAGTTCTGGCCCAGCAGATGGATCCCGCGGCGCAATGCCGGGGGAAGCGGGTGCCGCTCGGGCGGCACGCGGTGGCGCAGCGGCAGCATGACACCCAGCAGCAAGGCCACGGCCAGGGCCAGGGCGATGCGCTCACGAAACTCCACCCACAGGGCCAGGGCGCCGATCACCGCGATGAGCAGCAGGCCGCGCACCGGGTGGCGTGAGCGGCCGGCCCACCAGGCAGCAGCACCCAGGCCGTAGGCACCAAAGAAATACGGCGCCCAGGGCGCCAGCCCGGGCTGTCGATTGAACACGAAGAGCGAGGCCAGCATCAGGCCCAGCACGAGTGCCTGCGTGAGCCGCTGGCGCGAGTCGGCCTGGTAACCCAGGCGCATGAGCAGGGCCAACAGCAGGAACAACTGGAAATCGATGGCCACGTACCAGACGCCGGCTGAAAGGGCTTCGATGTCCAGCACGTCCTGCAGCAGCAGGGCATGGGCCAGGATCTGGCCCCAGCCGGGCGCGCCGGGAACGAAGTCCTCGTTCATCCACAGCCTTGCCAGCGCGGCGCAGGCCACGGCCAGCAGCAGGGCGCAGAGGAACGGCAGCACCAGGCGCTGGTAGCGCCGCAGCACAGCCATGCGCAGCGAGGCCTGGGCACGGGCGGTGGGCCCCAGGTGTTGCACGGCGAGGAAGCCGCCCAGCACCAGGAAGATCTGCACGGCCATGCGCGCATAGTCGTAGAGCCAGCCTGCAAGCGCAGGCGCGAACCGGTGCAGGGCTTCGGCCAGCGGGCCGTAGGCCGAGAGGTGGTGCAGCACGATGAGTTGCGCGCCCAGGGCCTTGAGGGCGTCCAGGTGCGAATGCCGCGCCTGCATTCGGGCGGCGTTCAAGTGTGGGGAATGGGCATGTCGCTGGTGCCCGGGCGCACCCAGCGCGCGAACTCGCGCGTGGTGTCCATGCAGCCGCCGGCCTCGGTATAGACGCCGCGCGGCTCGCGCCAGCGGGTCATGCGCGCCATCACCTGCGCCAGCTCGGCCGGGTTGGCGAGCGTGGCTTCGATCAGGGGTTCGATGCGCACTTCGTCGATCTGCGACTCGCCTTGCGCATCCTTGTACAGACCGTGGCGCCAGTGGTAGATCTCGACGCACTTGCGCGTGAGGGTGTAGGGCTGCTGCTGCTTCCAGAAGTTGGTGAACAGGCCGCCCCCCAGGTACATGACCCAGGAGCCCTCGAAACCGCAGGCGTCGGCCGAGGCTTCGTCGGGGTTGCGGAACCAGACGCGGTCACCCGGCACGTAGTAGAGCGGGGGTACCGGCGCATCCATCGAACCCTGCTCGCGCAGGAAGACGGTGTGGAACTCCTCGGACATGATGGCGCGCTGGCGCCAGACGCCCTGCAGGCGTTCGAACAGCTCGGCATTGCTGCGCGCGAGCTCCTGGGCGATGCCCAGCAGGGTCACGTATTCAGTGGCGCGGTAGCAGGAGAAGGAGTAGAGGCGGCCCGAGACCTCGGGCTGCGTGGTCTTGACCAGGGCGTCGATCAGGGGCACGCCGGGCAGCAGGGTGAAGCCCTTGTCCTCGTGGTAGTTCCAGCAGTCCTCGGGACGTTCGGCGGCATCGGTCTCGAAGGCCAGGGTCGTGCGATGTGCGGCTCGCACGATGTTGCGCCGGATGTGGAGGGCAGACTCCAGTTCTTCCGGGCTGGGGAATTCCTGGCAGGTCGGGCTCAGGAGCAGGGTCAGCAGGATTTCGCGCTGCAGGTCGGCGTCCTGGTCCTGCGTGCGCAGACCCAGGGTGTGGGCCAGGTGCATGGTGTTATGGCCCGGTGCCCAGGCCTGGGCGGCGCCGGGGGTCAGCCACAGGCGCAGCCAGGGGCCCGCGGCGTCCCGGCCGGTCTCGGTGTTCACCCCCGCGGCCAGATCGCTGGCGGCCAGCCGTTCCAGGATGGCCTGCACCGAGCCGGGCGAAGTGCCGCCCCGGCCGCGCAGGAGGATGCCGCGACTGGCAGGCAAAGGCCCTGTCCGCTCCATCGTGTTGTAGGTCTCCAGCAGCTTTCTCATGGGTATGAAGATCAATATACCCCAAGGTTGGTGGGGTCAAACTCGGGGATTACTCCGGGGTAGGGACCCCTGCAGGGGCTGCGCCGCGAGTTCTGCAAGGGAACTCCATGGGCTCGATAATCGGGGCAGCCACGACATTTTTTCGTGTCCTATGCCGTTCCGGGGCATCTTGACCTGCCCCGGCGGCGTTTTCCACACCATTACGGAGCTCTCTAGATGACCACCGAACGTCGAACATTCCTGAAGAACGCGGCAACCCTGTCGGCCGCCTACACGCTACCCGCCCTGGGCCTGGCCCAGACCGCCCCGGCGCAGCGCCAGTTCCAGCCCAAACCCGGTGTCTGGCGCACCTTCGAAGTCACCACCCGCGTCGACATCCAGCAGGCTGACGGTGCCACGCGCGTCTGGCTGCCGGTGCCCTCGGTCGACTCCGACTGGCAGCGTTCGCTGGACAGCAGTTATGCCAGCAATGGCTCCACCCGCATGACCAGCGACGCCGTCTACGGCGCGCGCCTGCTGCAGGTGGAGTTCGCCCCCGGCGAGAAGAAACCCTGGGTCGAGCTGACCAGCCGCATCCAGACCAACAACCGTGCCGTGGACTGGGCCGTCAGGAAGCCGACGCCCGAAGCCGCCACCAACCTCCAGTTCTGGACCCGGCCCACCCACCTGCTACCCACCGACGGCATCGTGCGCAAGACCGCGCTGGAGGCCACGCGTGGCGCCAGGACCGACGTCGAGAAGGCGCGCGCCATCTACAACTGGGTGGTGAGCAACACCTGGCGCGAGCCCAAGGTGCGCGGCTGCGGCGAGGGCGACATCAAGACCATGCTGGAGACCGGCAACCTGGGCGGCAAGTGTGCCGACCTCAACGCCATCTTCGTCGGCCTGTGCCGTTCCGTGGGCCTGCCCGCGCGCGACGTCTACGGCCTGCGCCTGGTGCCCTCGGCCTTCGGCTACAAGGAACTCAGCGGCAACCCGGCCAGTCTCAAGGGGGCCCAGCACTGCCGTGCCGAGGTCTACCTCAAGGACCATGGCTGGGTGGCCATGGACCCGGCTGATGTGGCCAAGGTCATGCGCCTGGAGACGCCGCAGTGGATCAAGAACACCACGGACCCCGTGGTGGCCCCGGTCAACAAGGCACTGTTCGGCGGCTGGGAAGGCAACTGGCTGGCCTGGAACATGGCGCACGACGTGGCCCTGCCCGGCGCCAAGGGCCCCAAGCTCGGCTTCCTGATGTACCCCGTCTGCGAGACCGGCGACGAGCGCCTGGACTCCTATTCGCCCGACGCCTTCAAGTACCAGATCAGCGCGCGCGAGCTCACGGTCTGAGTCCGCAGCGCGAATCAAAAAGGGCGCCGATGGCGCCCTTTTTTTCAGCCGCGTGAAACCGCTCAGTTGCGCAGCTTGCCGCCGCGTGTGACCATGCCCAGCTCCACGTACTTGCTGCCGTGGTTCTGCTCCGGGCTGTAGAAGACGGTGAAACCGCCGACATCAAAACTGCCCAGGTTGCGCAGGGCGGTCAGCAGAGCCCTGTGGTCGCCCGGTTTCTTGGCGCGGCGCATGGCCTCGGTCAGCACCTTGGCGCCGATGCAGGCTTCCAGGTGGGTGGTGTTCATCGGCTTGGTGATGCCGGCGTCCTGCAGGGCCTTGGAGCATTCGCGGATGATGGGCAGCGAGGCGCCGGTATTGGGCACCACCTGCGAGATGGAGACACCGGCCCCGGCGTCGCCGGCCGCGTCGATGTACTGTTGCGCACCGACGAAGGACAGGCTGGACATGGGGACAAAAAGGCCCTGCGCGACCAGGCGCTTGCTGATCTCGGCGGCCGGGCCGGAGAGCACGGTGTTGATGATGACCTCGGGCTTGAGGGCCAGCAGCTGGCTGAAGCGGGCGTCATCGATCTTGGCGTTGCGCTCCAGGGAGAACGCCAGGGGCTGCTTGCCCTGACGGGCCAGGTAGTCCTTGACCACC
Source organism: Hylemonella sp. (assembly GCA_040376915.1). Lineage (GTDB taxonomy): Bacteria > Pseudomonadota > Gammaproteobacteria > Burkholderiales > Burkholderiaceae_C > Hylemonella. The sequence goes on along the minus strand of JBEIPS010000018.1, from coordinate 35,318 downwards.
CCGAAGTTCTGCACGCCGACCTCGTCGTCGTAGTGCACCACCACCACTTGCTTCATGCCGTAGCCGGTCCAGAAGGCCAGCATCTTTTCGAGCTCGTCGCCGTAGGAGGCGCGCAGGGTATGGACCACGGGGCTGGGCTTGCGCACCGGGTTGGCGCCCGAGAAGGGCGCGAAGAAGAGCATGCCGGCCTTCTCGGCCTGGGGCATGGCGTCCAGGCTCAGCGTGGCCGAGGCGTAGCCGAACAGGGCCACCAGGTTGCGGTTCTGCAGCAGCTTGGTCGTGTTTTCGCCGGCGATCTTGCGCTGGTTCTGGTCGTCCAGCGAGATCAGTTCGATGGGCGCGCCACCCACGCCCCCCTGGGAATTGACCAGCTTGAAATAGGCCAGGGCACCGTCATGGATGTCCTTGCCGAACACGGCATTGCCGCCGCTCAGGGGCGCAGACTGGCCCACGACCCAGGGGGTCTGGGCCAACAGGCTGCCATGAAAGAGGATTCCCAACGCGGCGAACAACGCCGCTATTTTTATACGCATAAGCACCCACCGATAAAGGCGTCGCCAAAGCTTGCGACCCCTTATATGCTGACAGATTCGTCAAGTTTAGGCGATAGCGTTAGTACTTATGAATCTGTCCACCTGTGCGTCGGTGTAGCCAAATTCCTTGAGCAGTTCGCGTGTGTGCTGGCCCAGCAGGGGAGCGGGGCGGGTGATGCGGGCCGGGGTGGCTGAGAAATGGATGGGGCATCCCAGGGCCCGGGTCGGCCCGGCTTCGGGGTGTTGCAGCTCGACGACCATGCCACGCGCCAGGGTCTGCGGGTGGCTCAGGGCTTCGCCCACGGTGTGCACCGGGCCGGCCGGCACGCCGGCCGCGTCAAAGGCGGCCTGCCACTCGGCGCGGGTGCGCTGGCGCAGCACGGCGTTCATCAGGTCCACCAGTTGTTCGCGGTGGGCCATGCGGTCGCTGTTGGTCCTGAAGCGCGGGTCCTCACGCCACCCAGTGTGGCCCAGCACCTCTGCGATGCGTTCCCAGTTGGCCTGGTTGGCGCCGCCGATATTGATCCAGCCGTCGCTGGCCTGGAAGGCCTGGTAGGGGGCGGTCAGGATGTGCGCCGAGCCCGTGGGTTCGCTCGATTTTCCGGTGGCAAAAAAAATGGCGGCGTGCCAGTAAAGCTGTTGTAACGCCGCATCACTGAGCGAGGTATCGACGATCTGGCCCTCGCCCGTCTTGAGCTTGTGCACATAGGCCGCGACGACGCCCAGAGCGCCCAGGATGCCGGCGTTCATGTCCGACACCGCGTTGCCGTTCTTGGCCGGGGCGCCGCCGGGCTCACCCGTGATGGACATCAGCCCGGCAAAACCCTGGGCGATCAGATCGAAGCCGCCCTTGCCCGCATAGGGGCCGTCCAGGCCGTAGCCCGTGATGGCGCAGTAGATCAGGCCGGGGTTGATCTTCGAGAGTACGTCGTAGCCCAGGCCCAGCTTGTCCATGGTGCCGCCGCGGAAGTTCTCCACCAGCACATCGACGTCCTGCACCATGCGCCGCAGGATGGCCTTGCCGTCCTCCTGCTTGAGGTCGATGGCAATGCCGCGCTTGTTGCGGTTCATCATCATGAAGGGGGCCGAGACGCCGTTGACCAGCGGGTCGCGGTAGGCACGCGCGTCGTCGCCGCCGGGCAGCTTCTCGACCTTGATCACGTCGGCCCCCATGTCGGCCAGCATCTGGCCGCAGGTGGGGCCCGACATGATCTGCGTGAGTTCGAGCACGCGCAGGCCGGCCAGGGGGCCTGCTTTCTGCTTGGTCATCACTGTCCTTTCCAGGCCGGGGGGCGTTTCTCGACGAAGGCGCTCACCCCCTCGCGGAAGTCGGCGCTGCCGTAGGCCTGGCGCACCAGGTCCTCGCCCTCGGGCAGGGCGTGCACGGTCAGGCGGCGCAGGCCTTCCTTGCTGACGCGCTGTGTCACCGGGGCCAGCGCGGCGAGCTTGCCCGTCAGCCGGGCCACGGCCGCGTCGATCTCGGCCGGCGCGGCGACTTCCTGCAGGTAGCCGCAGGCCAGGGCCTCATCGGCGTTGATCATCTCGGCCAGCAGCAGCATGCGCTTGACCCGCTGCATGCCGAAGGCGGCCGACAGGCGCGCCAGGTTGGCCACCGACAGGCAGTTGCCCAGGGTCTTGGCGATCGGCACGCCGAACTTCGAGGCGGGGGTGGCGATGCGGAAGTCGCAGCCGGTGCTTATGGCTACACCACCGCCCACGCACCAGCCTTCGACCACGGCCAAGGTCGGCATGGGCAGGGCGCCCAGCAGCTCCATGCAGGCGTCGATCTGGCGCTCGTAGCCCACGCCATCCTCGCCGCCTTGCGCACCTGAACGGAAGTTCTGGAACTGCGCGATGTCGGTGCCGGCCACGAAGGCCTCGCCACCGGCGCCGCGGAAGGTGACGACGCGGACCGATGCGTCGTCACGCAGCTGGCGGCAGATCGCCATCAGCTGTTCGTACATGGCCCAGGTCATCGCATTGCGCGCCTGGGGCCGGTCGAACAGCACCGAGGCCACGCCGGCCTCGATGCGCAGGTGTACGGCGCCGTCAGTCATGCCGCCACCTCAACGGTAAAAATATTCGACCAGGCCCAGGCCGACGAAGGGCACATAGGTCACCAGCATCAGCACGGCAAACAGCACGCCGATGAACCAGACGTTCACGCGCGTCACTTCCCAGACCGAGGCCTTGGCGATCGAACTGGCCACCATCAGCACGCTGGCCACCGGCGGCGTCTGCTGGCCGATGCCCAGGTTGATGGTGACGATGAGGCCGAAGTGCACCGGGTCGATGCCCACGGCGCGCACCAGGGGCATGACGATGGGGATCACCAGGATGATGGCCGCCGCCGAGTGCAGGAACATGCCCAGGAAGAGGAAGAGCACATTGAGCAGGGCCAGCACCACCCACTTGTTGGAGGTGAAGTCCGACACCGCCTGTGCCAGCGCCTGCGGCGCCTGCACTTCCGTCAGGTAGGTGCCCAGCAGGGCGCTGGTGGCCACCAGCAGCATCACCACGGCGGTCTGCGAACCGCCTTCCATGACGGCGGCGCGCAGGTGCTTGAGGTCCAGCTCGCGGTAGATCACCAGGCCGACGAAAAGCGCCGCAATCACCGCCAGAGCCGCGCCCTCGGTGGCCGTGACGATGCCGCCGAAGATGCCGCCCAGGATGATGATGGGCAGGGCAAAGGCCCACAGCGCCTCGCGCCCGGTCTGCAACACGCGTTTCATCGAGAAACGCTCGTCGCGCGGCAGCTTGTAGCGCCGGGCCAGGAAGCTGGCCATGCCCATCAGGCCGAAGGCGCCGATGAGCCCGGGCACCACGCCGGCTACGAACATCTGCACCACCGAGGTTTCGGCCATCACCGCATACAGGATCATGGGGATGGAGGGCGGGATGATCACCGCCAGCGTGGCGGCCGAGGACATGGCCGCGGCCGCGTAGGGGGCCGGGTAGCCCTTGGCCTTCATGCCGGGGATCAGGATGGAACCCAGCGCAGCCACGTCGGCCACGGCGGAACCCGAGATCTCGGCAAAAAACAGCGAGGCGCCGATGGACACGTGGGCCAGGCCGCCGCGCACCCAGCCGAAGATGGCCGAGGCGAAGGCGATCAGGCGCTGCGAGATGCCCGAGGCGTTCATGATGGCGCCGGCCAGGATGAACAGCGGGATCGCCAGCAGCGGGAAGTTGGTGGCGCCGTTGTAGATGACCAGCGCCATATTGGGCAGGGAATCGAGCCCGTGGCTGGTCAGCATGGCGACGACGGCAACGATACCCAGCGAGACCGCGATGGGCACGTTGATCAGCACCAGCAGCAGCACGGCACCGAAGAGGATGAGCATGGTGGACATGGTTCTTCTTTCCTCGGGGCTTCAGTGCAGGCCTTCGGCCAGCGGGTCGGCCGCAGCGCTCTGGTGGCGCAGCAGGTCGACCAGGTTGAGTGTCTCGGCCAGCAGGATCAGGGCCGAGGAGACGGGAATGACGGACTGCACGAAACTCATCGGCACCCAGGGCAGGCTGACCAGCGCATCGGTGGCCAGGATGGGCAGGATGGAGGCGCCCACCCAGCCCAGCAGGGCGAAGAAGACCAGCACCAGCACCTGGCTGAAGATGTTGACCCAGCGCTTGGCCTGCGGCGGCAACTGGTCGACGATCTCCGGGCAGCCGATGTGGCCGCGCTTGACCGAGGCCAGGGCCGAACCGTAGAAGGTCAGCCAGGCCAGCAGCACCGAGGCCACCTCGTCGTACCAGACCAGGGAGTGGCCCAGGGTCCGGAAGACGATGCCCAGCGTCACCTCGACGGCCAGGACCACCATGAGAAACATCACCACCCATTCCAGGATCAGGCCGTAGCGCTGTCGGAAACGGTCCAGGGCGCCGCCGCCCGCTTGTTTTGCCTTGTCGTGCATGTCCGTTGTTTCCTCTTTATTTGCCCAGGGCCACGGACTTGTCGATCAGCGCCTTGGCGCCGGCGACTTCCTTGCCGAACTCTTCGTAGATGGCCTTGCTGGCCGCGATGAAGGCGTCCTTGTCGACCTCGTTCACCTGGATGCCGCTCTGCTTGAGCTTGGCCAGCAGATCGGTCTCGTCCTTGGCCGCCGTCTCATAGACATAGGCCTGGGTTTCCTTGGCCGTCGCCTCCAGCACCTGGCGCACGTCCTCCGGCAGGCCGTTGTAGCGGCGTGTGCCCACGGTCAGGTAGGCCGGGGTGTAGACGTGGCCCGAGAGCGAGAGGTACTTCTGCACCTCATGCAGCTTGGCCGAGTAGATCTGGGTAAAGGGGTTTTCCTGGCCGTCCATCACGCCGGTCTGCAGCGCGGTGAACAGTTCGGAGAACTTCATGGGGCTGGGGTTGGCGCCGTAGTCCTGGAACATCTTCACGCGCCACTTGCCCTCGGGCACGCGCAGCTTGATGCCCTTGAGGTCGTCCGGGCCCTTGATCGGGCGCTTGTTGTTGGTGATGTGGCGCACGCCGTTTTCCCACACGGCCAGCACCTTCAGGCCCTTTTTCTCGATGGCCGGGGCGATGCCGGGCCAGAACACGTCCTTCTCGATGCGGCTCATGTGGGCGCGGTCCTTGACGATGTAGGGCATCTCGAACATGCCGATCAGGTCGACCTCGGAGGACATCACCGTGGAGGGCAGGGCCATGTCGATGGTGCCCAGCTTGAGCTTCTGCACCATCTCCTTGTCGCCGCCGAGCTGGCTGGAGCCGTAGACCACGATCTTGGCCTTGCCGGCCAGTCTGGCGTTGGCGCGGCGGGCGAACTCGTCCGCGCTCTTCTGGAACATCGAGCCGGGCTCGCCCACGTGGCCGAGCTTGAGTTCGATCTGGGCCAGCGCCGGCGTGACGCCGAGCAGGGCGGTGGCGCCCAGCACGGCGGCAGCCGCGATGGCGTGGAGGCGGGCGCGGGCGCCCGGGGTCTTGCGGGTATCGGTGGTCATGCTTGTCTCCTCGTTATGGTTGTCCGTCACTCACACATCAACACACTGCACCGCGGACCCGATGCAGCGCCTGCTTTAATTCATCTCAGTTGTCCGTCCATGTCGAGACGCACCACGGAACCGGCTGTGCCGGGCCGTCGGTGCGGTTCCCCTCCCGCCGAAGGCGAGAGAGGGGGAAGCCGCATAGCGGCTCAGGGGGTGCTTCACTTTATGCCGCCTTGCGCAGCGGCAGCGACACCGGGTGGCCGGCGTAGTAATCCATGATGGCCTGCACGCCCGAGCCCGCCAGCTTCACGCCGCCGAGCTTCAGGCCCATCTCGCAGGCGGCCACGGTGCCGATCAGCGTCAGGTCGTTGCTGTCGCCCAGGTGGCCGATGCGGAACATGCGGCCCTTGATCTTGCCCAGGCCCGTGCCCAGCGAGCAGTCGAAACGCTCGTAGATGATCTTGCGGATGGCGTCGGCGTCCACGCCCTCGGGTGTCATCACACCGGTCAGGATGGGCGAGTACACGCCGGCATCGGCGCACTGGATGGGCAGGCCCCAGGCGTTCACCGCGGCGCGCACGCCCGCGGCCCAGCGCTGGTGGCGTGCCAGCACGGCCTCCAGGCCCTGGCCCAGGATCATGTCGGCCGATTCGCTCAGGCCGTACAGCAGGTTGGTGTTGGGCGTGTAGGGCCAGTAGCCCGTCTTGTTCATCTCGATGATCTCGTCCCAGGCCCAGAAGCTGCGCGGCAGCTTGGCACTCTTGCTGGCCTCGATGGCCTTGGGCGAGACGGCGTTGAAGCTCATGCCCGGCGGCAGCATCAGCCCTTTTTGCGAGCCGCTGATGGACACGTCCACACCCCATTCGTCGTGGCGGTAGTCGGCCGACGCCAGGCCCGAGATGGTGTCCACCAGCAGCAGGGCCGGGTGCTTGGCCGCGTCGATGGCCTTGCGCACGGCGGCGATGTTGCTGGTTGCGCCCGTGGAGGTTTCGTTGTGCACCACGCACACCGCCTTGATGGCGTGGCCCGTGTCGGCCTTCAGGCGCTGTTCGATCAGGTCGGCCTGCACACCGCGGCGCCAGCTGGCCGGCACGCCGTTGTCCATGCCCGGGTGGGCGATGACCTCGGCCTTGAGGCCCAGGCGAGTGGCCAGGCGATTCCACAGGAAGGCGAAGTGGCCGGTCTCGTACATCAGCACGTGGTCACCGGGCGAGAGCGTGTTGCTCAGCGCCGCTTCCCAGGCGCCGGTGCCCGAAGCCGGGTAGATGACGACCGGGTGTTTGGTCTGGAAGATCTTCTGCATGTCGGCCAGCACCTTGAGGCCCAGGGCGCCGAACTCGGGGCCGCGGTGGTCGATGGTGGGCAGGCTCATGGCGCGCAGCACGCGGTCAGGCACGGGCGAGGGGCCCGGGATCTGCAGGAAGTGGCGGCCGGTGGGGTGGAAATCGGTGGTCAGCATGGCAAAGTGTGAATAAGGAACGGACTCATTTTTTGCATACAAAATTTGTTTGTCAACCAGAAAGACCCTAAAATCGCCTGAAATCAAGATCTTTTTGAATACAAAGCATATCCATGGCTGAAATCCTGAGCATGCCCACGGCCCTGCACGGGCAGGTCACCCAGCGTCTGCGCCAACTGCTGGTGGAGGGCCATATCGCCCCCGGCGCCAAGCTCAACGAGCGCGAACTGTGCGAGCAGATGAAGGTCTCGCGCACGCCCTTGCGCGAAGCCATCAAGACCCTGGCCGCCGAGGGCCTGGTGGAGCTGCTGCCCAACCGCGGCGCCATCGCCGTCGAGCTGGGCGAGGGCGACATCCTCAACACCTTCGAGGTCATGGCCGGCCTGGAAGGCCTGTCGGGCGAACTCGCGGCGCAGCGCATCACGCCCGAGGAGCTCACCGAGATCGAGGCCATGCACTACGAGATGAAGGCCGCCTACACCCGGCGCGACCTCTCCACTTACTACCGGCTCAACGCCGCCATCCACCGCGCCATCAACACCGCGGCGCGCAACCCGGTGCTGACCGCCACCTACCAGCAGGTCAACGCCCGCCTGCAGGCCCTGCGCTTCCGTTCCAACCAGGACGGCGAGAAATGGACCCGCGCCATGCGGGAACACGACCGCATGATCGAGGCCCTGCAAAAACGCGACGGCGCCGCCCTGCGCGCCGAACTGGTGGCCCACCTGGGCCACAAGCGCGACGTGGTGATCGAGCAGATGCGCATGGCCCAGGTCGTGAACGCGAAGGATTGAGACAGCCATGAACGCACCCCTGCCCGCCAACGTGACACAAGCCTCGCAGACCTACGAGGCCGTTTCCCGCATCAGCAACGAGGTGGCCGGCCGCCTGGCCGCACGCCTGCGCGCCGAGACCAAGGGCGAGGTGCTGTTCAGCCCGGCCGACCGCGGCCGTTACGCCACCGACGCCTCCATCTACCAGGCCATGCCCGTGGGTGTGTTCCTGCCGCGCGAAGCCTGCGACGTGCGTTTGGCGCTGGACATCTGCCGCGACCTGGGTGTGCCCGTGGTGCCGCGCGGCGGCGGCACCAGCCAGTGCGGCCAGACCGTGGGCGCGGGCCTGGTCATCGACAACTCCAAGTACATGCGGCGCATCCTCGAGGTCAATGTCGAGCAGCGCACGGCCAAGGTGGAACCCGGCCTGGTGCTGGACCATCTGAACGCCGATCTGAAGAAGCACGGCCTCTGGTACCCGGTGGACGTGTCCACCAGCGCCCAGGCCACGCTGGGCGGCATGGCCGGCAACAACTCCTGCGGCAGCCGCTCCATTGCCTACGGCAATATGGTGCACAACGTCATAGGCGCCCAGGCCTGGCTGGCCGATGGCGAGCTGCTGAACTTCGGTCGTTACGACCAGGCCAGCGGCCGCGTGAAACAGATCGGCGACTTCGTGCGCGGCCTGGCCGGCCTGCACCGTGACGAGATCGAAGCCCGCTGGCCCAAGGTGCTGCGCCGTGTGGCCGGCTACAACCTGGACATCTTCCACAACCAGAACGAGAAACCGTACACCAGCGACGGCTCGGTCAACCTGGCCCACCTGCTGGTCGGCAGCGAAGGCACGCTGGCCATGACCCGCTCGCTCGATTTGCGTTTGAGCGAACTGCCCCGCGCCAAGGTGCTGGGCGTGGTGAACTTCCCCACCTTCTACCAGGCGATGGACAGCGCCCAGCACATCGTCAAGCTGGGCCACAACATGCAGGGCGGGGCGCTCACGGCCGTGGAGCTGGTCGACCGCACCATGATCGAGCTCTCGCTGCAGAACCCGGCCTTCGCCCCCACCATCCGCACCGCGCTCTCGCCCGCCATCAACGGCGGCAAACCCGAAGCCGTGCTGCTGGTGGAATTCTCGGGCGCATCCAAGGCCGACATCGTTCACAAGATCAGGGAACTGGTCGACCTGATGGGCGAGCTGGGCTTGCCCGGCAGCGTGGTGGAGATGCTGGACGACGCGCCGCAGAAGAACCTGTGGGAAGTGCGCAAGGCCGGCCTCAACATCATGATGAGCCTGCGCGGCGACGGCAAGCCCGTGAGCTTCATCGAAGACTGCGCCGTGCCTCTGGTGCACCTGGCCGAATACACCAGCGCGCTCACCGAGGTCTTCAGCAAATACGGCAGCCGCGGCACCTGGTATGCCCACGCATCGGTCGGCACGCTGCACGTGCGGCCCATCCTGGACATGCGGCGTGGTGGTGCGGCCAAGATGCGCGCCATCGCCGAAGAGGCCAGTGAGCTGGTGCGCAAGTACAAGGGCGCCTACAGCGGCGAACACGGTGACGGCCTGTGCCGCGGCGAATGGATCGAATGGCAGTTCGGCCCGCGCCTCACGCAGGCCTTCACCCAGATCAAGCAGCACCTGGACCCGGCCAACCGGCTCAGCCCACAGCGCATGATCGATCCGCCCAAGATGGACGACACCACGCTGATGCGCTTCCCGCCTTCGTACCGCGTCGTGCCCATCCAGCCCGCGCTGGACTGGAGCGCCTGGAACGTGCAGGCCGACCCGGTGACCGAAGTGACCACCGCCCCCGGCACCGGCGGCGACCCGGCCCAGGGCCTGGCCAAGGCCGTGGAGATGTGCAACAACAACGGCCACTGCCGCAAGTTCGACGCCGGCACCATGTGCCCCAGCTACCGCGTCACCCGCGACGAACAGCACCTCACGCGCGGCCGCGCCAACACCCTGCGCCTGGCGCTGTCCGGCCAGATCGAGGGGCTGGACGGCAATGACGCCTTGACCAGCGAAGTCGTGCGCGAGGCGATGGATTTGTGCGTGAGCTGCAAGGGCTGCAAGCGTGATTGCCCCACCGGTGTGGACATGGCCAAGCTCAAGGTCGAGTTCCTGCAGCACTACAAGGCCAAGCACGGCCACACGCTCAAGGACAAGCTCGTCGGCCAGCTGCCCGACTACGCGCGCCACGCGGCCAAGGTGGCCCCGCTGCTGAACCTGCGCGACAAGATTCCCCTCATGGCCCAGCTCAGCGAAAAGCTCTTCGGCTTCTCGGCCCGGCGCAGCCTGCCGCAGTGGCAATCAAAGCACTTCTTCAACACGCCCGTGCAGAGCGCCACGCGCGCCGAAGTGCTGGTGGCGCCCAAGGCCGTGGTGCTTTTCGTCGACACCTTCAACGGCTACTTTGAATCGGACAACGCCCACGCGGCCTTGCAGGTGTTGCAGGCCGCCGGCTACACCGTGCACGTGGCCAGCAAGCTGCAAGACGACGGCAAGCACCTCTGCTGCGGCCGCACCTTCCTTTCCGCCGGCATGGTGGACCAGGCCAAGGTGAAAGCGCGTGAGGTGGTGGACAGCCTCTTGCCGTTTGCGGAGAAGGGCATCGCCATCGTCGGCCTGGAGCCGAGCTGCCTCTTGACCCTGCGCGACGAACTGCTGGTCATGGGCCTGGGCGAGGGCGCGCAGACCATAGCCAAACAGGCGCTATTGTTCGAAGAGTTCCTGGCCCGCGAGGCCAAACGCGGCCAGCTCGAAACCCTCATCAGCAAGCTCAAGCCCGTGAGCCAGCCCGTGCTGCTGCACGGCCACTGCCACCAGAAGGCCTTTGCCGCCGTCGCACCCGTGATGGAAGTGCTGGCCATGATCCCCGGCGCCAAGCCCGAGCTCATCGAGAGCAGCTGCTGCGGCATGGCCGGCAGCTTTGGCTACGAAGCCGAGCACTACGACGTGTCCATGCAGATGGCCGAGGCGGCGCTGCTGCCGGCCGTGCGCGCCAAAGCGGATGCCATCGTGGTGGCCGACGGCACCAGCTGCCGTCACCAGATCGCAGATGGCGCGCAGCGCGAAGCGGTGCACGTGGCCCAGCTGCTGGCCGCGCAACTGGGCTGAGCGTCGGGCAGGTTCGGGTCGGACGTCAGTGCCGGAGACTCCACAGGCGCAGGGCGATGTGGACTTCCAGGGCACGGGAGGCCTGACCCCAGTGCCCGATCAGCCTCTCGACGGTGGCCAGGCGCTGGCGCACGGTGTTGACGTGTATCTTGAGGCGCTGCGCGGTGGTCTTGGCGTTCTGGTTGCAGTCGAAGAAGCACAGCAGCGTAGGGGCAAGTTCGGCGTTGCGCGCGCGATCGTGATCGAGCAGCGGGCCGATGCTGGCCTCCAGGAACTGCCCGAGGCTGGCCGCGTCATGGGTCTCGAACAGTGAGGAGTAGAGCGCCAGTTCATTCTGGTCGATCAACTGCCTTTGCACGCCCAGGCGGCGAAGCACGGCCATGGAGCGCTTGAGCATGGCGTAAAGCGAAGGCAGCTCGGCCGGGGACGCCATGGGGCGCGACAGCACGCCGCGATGGTCGGCACCGGCTTCGCCTCGAACCCAGGTGGACAGCGCCTGCCGGACGTCCGGGGCGCGCGCGGCGCTGCACAGGACGACCAGGACGCCGTCGATATCGTCGATCAACGTGTGCTTCATCGCGCTGGTCTGGAGCAGCCGCCGGGCCACAAAGCCGGTGCTGGGGCCATCCAGCTCCACCATCATGAGCGACAGCGGTTGCGTGAGGTCGATGCCGAACCGCTCGGAGCGGTTGCGCAGAACGGCCAGCTCATCCTGCCGCGGTGAGACCAGGGCCCGCATCAGGGCCGACATGTCGCGGCTGTTGCTGGCTTCCTGGCGTTCCTGCGAGAGGAGCACGATGCCGATCACGCTGGAGCTTCGTTCGAAGGTGCGCTCGGCCACCTCTTCGAGCGGCGTCTGGTGGAACAGGGCGATGGCGCCGAGCGCGTCGTCGCCACCGATCACGGGCATGACGCGGCAGATCTCGCCGTCGACCTCGAAGGCCGTCACGGAGCGCCCGGACAGGCGCGCCTGGCGCAGCGCGCGGGTCAGCTCGGCGCTGTGCTCGCCATGCGGTTGGTAGCGTTGCGCGCCGAGGCCACCGTAGCCTTCGGCCGTGCCCCGGCTGATCACCTGGGCGGCTTCATCCAGCACCAGCAGACTGCCGCCGAGCAGGCCGGCGACCGTCTGGCACAGCGTGGCGAGCGAAGCGCCGTGCGCCAACAAGGAAGTGATCTGTTCATGCGCATCGGCGGCGGCCTGCACGCCGCGCACGTGGCGCTCCAGCTCCGCGCGCGCATCGTCCGCCTTGCGCAGCGCCGCGTTGATGCGCTCGAAGTCGCGCGCGTTCTTGAGGGCCACGGCCCCGTGGGTGGCCAGCGTGCGCAGGATGGCGATGCTCTGCGTCGTGTGAACGCGGGGGTAGCGGTCGGCGGCGAAGAGCAGGCCGATCACCTCGTCCTGCCAGATCAGCGGGACACCCACCAGCGCGCAAATGCCTTCGGCGCGGAAGATGTCGTCGAATCGGGGGTCATGGCTGAAGCGTGTGTCGTGCAGGTAGTCCGGCGTGGTGAAGGGCATGCGCGTGGCCATCACCACGCTGGCCACGCCGCGGTCGCTGCGGATGTTCATGGCCACGGAGCCCGGCGTCAGCCCGCCTTCCGACGCCAGCGCCTGGAAGACGCTGCGGGCCTCGTCCAGCTCCGAGATCCAGGCCATGTCGGCGCCGAGCAGGTGCCGCGTGCGCGCAACGATGGCCGCCAGCAGGTTGGCCAGGTCCAGCCGCTCGGACAGATCCTGGGCCGACTCCATCAAGGCCATCATGCCCTGCTCGCGCTGCTGCAGCAGTTCCAGTCGGTTGCGCACTGCCATCGCCATGCGCACGGTCTCAACAAGGCCGGCCTTGTCTGTGCGGCTGAAAGGCAGTGCCTCGACCTCCGCAAGTCGCTGAGCAAAGTCCTCCGCCGCCGCACCTTGGTGCAGCAGGTCGATCAGGGTACTGGCGATCAGATCGTTGGATTCCACGGTGCCTTCTTCGTCCCAGGGAGGTTATCAGGGCGTGCCGACGCGCTGAACGGAAATGTATGGACGGATACTACATAAATTAGGGGTTATTTATGTGCAATCAACACATAGATTAAGGCGAAGTGATTGCGGAGACTGTGGCCAGTTTCCGACAACTCCTAGACGACCTTCGCCCATGGCCCTTCATGACAACCTTCGCCCCGTACCCGGCCTGCGCGTGCTCGTCACCGCCGGGGCCAACGGCATCGGCGCCGCCATCGCCCGCGCCTTTCACGCCGCCGGTGCCCGCGTCCACGTCTGCGACGTGGACCGCGTCGCGCTCGACCGCTTCCTGACCGAGACGCCGGGCATCGCCGGCAGCGCGGCGGATGCCTCCGTCGCGGCGGACGTCGACACCGTCTTCGAAGGGGTGCGCAGCCACCTCGGCGGGCTGGACGTTCTGATCAACAACGCGGGCATCGCGGGGCCGACCGGGGCCATTGAAGACATCGACAGCGCCATGTGGGAGCGAACCCTGGCCGTCAACCTGAACAGCCAGTTCTACTTCGCGCGCCGCGCCGTGCCGCTGCTCAAGGCCTCGGGCGCCAACCCCTGCGTGATCGCCATGAGCTCGGTGGCCGGACGCCTGGGCTATGCCTACCGCACGCCCTATGCCTCGAGCAAGTGGGCCGTCGTCGGCCTGACCAAGTCGCTGGCCATCGAGCTGGGGCCGCAGGGCGTGCGCGTCAACGCCATCCTGCCCGGCGTGGTCGAAGGCGCGCGCATGGACGGCGTCATCTCGGCGCGCGCGGCGGCCCTCGACATCAGCGTCGAGGCGATGCGCCAGCAGTACCTGGACAAGATTTCATTGCGCCGCATGGTGACCGCCGACGACGTGGCCGCCATGGCGCTGTTCCTGTGTTCGCCGGGCGCGCGCAACCTGACCGGTCAGGTCATCAGCGTGGACGGCAACGTCGAGTACCTCTAGGGCCCGTCCGTACTCGAACCATTGGTGAGAACAGGCCCGAATCCCCAACCATAAAAGGAGACATCAGATGACCTCATTTCGCTACGCCGTCGTGCCCGCGGCACTGCTGATCGCATCGGCTGCCTGCGCAGCCCCCGTGAAGATCGGACTGCTGGAGACCCTCTCCGGCCCGCAGGCCTCGACCGGCCAGACCTTCCGCGCCGGGGTGCGCTACGCGATCGACAAGATGAACGCGGCCGGCGGCTGGAATGGCGAGCCGGTGCAGCTCGTCGAATACGACAACCAGGGCGGGCCGGCCGGCGCGTCCGACAAGCTCAAGGCGGCCATCGCCGACGGCGTCCAGATCGTGGTGCAGGGCGCCTCGTCCGCCATCGGCGGACAGATCACCGAGGACGTGCGCAAGCACAACCTGCGCAATCCCGGCAAGGAGATCGTCTACATCAACGTCGGGGCAGAGGCGCTGGAACTCACCGGCGAGAAGTGCAACTTCCACCACTTCCGGCTGACCGGCAACGCCCAGGTGCGCACCAAGGTGCTGGTGCAGGGCATGAAGCAGGCCAAGGCCCTGGGCACCAAGGTCTATTCGATCAACCAGAACTACTCCTGGGGCCAGGACATGGAGCGCGCCATCACCGACAACGCGGCGGCCGGCGGCTACCAGGTGGTCGAGAAGACCCTGCACGACACCAACAAGATCCAGGATTTCGCGCCCTACATTGCCAAGATCAGCGCTTCGGGCGCCGAGACCGTGATCACCGGCAACTGGTCCAACGATCTGCTGCTGATGATGAAGGCGGCCAAGGCGGCCGGCCTCAAGGCCACCTTCGGCACGGTGTTCCTGGACCAGCCCGGCAATATCAGCAACGCCGGTGACACCGCCATCGGCCACTTCGTCGCCCACGCCTTCAACGGCGAGGCCGGCGGCGCCGAGGGGCCGCGTTTCGTGGCCGACTACACGGCCAAGATGGGGCATGCGCCCGTCTTTGTCGAACCCCAGACCGCCTTTGGGCTGGACATGGTGGCCGACGCGCTCAAGCGCACCAGCCCCGTGGGCGGACGGCTCGACGTCAACGCCTTCGCCCGCGCCATGGAGACGGCACGCATCAAGACCCCGATGGGCGAAGCCAGCATGCGGGCCGCCGACCACCAGGTACTGCTGCCGCTGGTCGTCTCCATCGTGAGCAAGGATGCGCGCTACAAGGTGGACGGCACGGACCTGGGCTTCAAGCCTGTCAGGGTCTTCAGCGCCGAAGAGGCCGCCATGCCCGTGCAGCCGAGCTGCAAGATGCAGCGTCCCTCCTGATCCATGGACGCTCTGCTGTTCGGGCTGCTCAACGGCATCATCTTCGGGCTGCTGCTCTTCATGGTGTCGGCGGGGCTGACGCTGATCTTCGGAATGATGGGGGTGCTCAACTTCGCCCACGCATCGTTCTACATGCTCGGCGCCTACTTCGCCTACACCCTGCAGGGGCTGCTGGGCTTCGGCCCGGCCATCGTGGCGGCGACGCTGCTGGCCGGGGGCGTGGGCGCGGTGGTGGAGCGCTTCTTCCTGCGGCGCGTCCATCGCCACGGTCACGCCCATGAACTGCTGCTCACCTTCGGGCTGTCGTTCATCATCGCCGAGACCATCAAGCTGCTGTTTGGCAACTTCCCCGTCGCCTACCACGTGCCTCCCTCGCTGGACGGACCGGCCTTTTCCCTGGGCGGGCAGCTGTACCCGCTGTACCGCCTGCTCATGGGGGGCGTGGCGCTGGTGATGTTCGGGCTGCTCTACCTGCTGCTGACGAAAACCCGCGTGGGCATCATCGTGCGCTCGGCGATCTACAAGCCGCGCATGGTCGAAGCGCTGGGGCACAACGTGCAGCTCGTCTTCATGGGCGTGTTCGGGGTGGGCGCCGCGCTGGCCGGACTGGCGGGCGCCATTGCCGGGGCGTTCTACACGACCAGCCCGAACATGGCGCTGGAGATCGGCGTCATGGTCTTCGTCGTCGTCGTCGTGGGGGGCCTGGGCTCGCTGGGCGGCGCCATGCTGGCCTCGCTGCTGATCGGGGTGCTCAGCTCGCTGGCTGTCGGCATCGACCGCAGCCTGGCCGATCTGCTGGCGCTCGTGGGCGCGCGGGCCTGGGCCGAAGGCATGGGCGGCCTGCTCACGCTCAAGCTCTCCAGCCTGGCCGCCACGCTGCCTTTCGCACTCATGTTGCTCGTCCTGCTGCTGCGGCCGCAGGGTTTGATGGGCGACAAGACCTGATCTTCCTCATGCGTACAACCATCCTCCTCCTGCTGGGCGGCGTGGGCCTGCTCGCGGCCTTGCCGGTCCTGCTCTCGGCGGGGCTGCTCAATGCCGCGGTGCAGATGCTGATCGCCGCGCTGTTCGCCAGCGCCTACAGCCTGCTCGCGGGCCGCGCCGGCATGCTGTCCTTTGGCCATGCGGCCTATTTCGGCGTGGGCGCGTTCGCCACGGTCCACGCCATGAACGCGCTGGGCGGCACCGGCCTGCTGCCCACACCGCTATTGCCGCTGGTCGGCGCCGCTGCGGGCTTCGCATTCGGTGTCGCGGCGGGGTGGTTCGCCACCCAGCGCAGCGGCACGGCGTTCGCCATGATCACCCTGGCCATTGCCGAGCTGTTGCACGCGCTGGCGCCGCAGCTCAAGGGCCTGTTTGGCGGCGAGTCCGGCATCTCCGCCATGCGCATGCCGGCCTGGGGCCTGAACTTCGGCTCCACCACGCAGGTGTACTACCTGACGCTGGTGTGGGTGCTGATCTCGTTGCTGCTGCTGCACTTCCACACCCAGACGCCGGCCGGGCGGCTGACGCTGGGCCTGCGCGAGAACAGCCACCGCCTGCGCTTCCTGGGCTACGACGTGCACCGGCTCGGGGTGTCGGCCTTCGCGATATCGGGCCTCTTTTCGGGGGTCGCCGGCGGCCTGCAGGTGCTGGCCAACGAGGTGGCCAACTACGTCGTCTTCGATCCGGGCGTCTCGGCCGGCGTGGTGCTCAACAGCTACATCGGCGGGGTCGGCGTGTTCCTCGGGCCGGCGCTGGGCGCCGCACTGATGAGCTTCTTCGGCTACGCCGTGTCCGACACGACCCAGGCCTGGCTGCTCTACCAGGGTGTCCTGTTCGTGCTGGTGATGATGTTCATGCCCGAGGGCCTGGTCGGCCTGGGCGGTGCGGCCGCGCGCCGCGTCCGCAACCTGGGCGCGGCGCGGGCGCTGCCGCTCCTGCTGGCCTGGCTGCTGGCCACCGTGCTGCTCGCGGCGGGCGCGGTCTTTCTGGTCGAACTGCTGCAACGCCTGTTCTCGCTGGACTACCGGGCACTGGCCGCTCAGGCGCCAGCACTGCCGCCGCTGAGCCTGTGGGGCCGCCAGTGGGAACCGGCCGGCGCGGCCACCTGGGCGTGGCCGCTGGGCCTGCTGGCCGTGGGCGGCGCCTTGCTGGCCTATACGCAAAAACGTCTTCAACTCAAGGAAGAACAGGCATGAGCGCCCCCATTCTGCAGCTGCAGGGGCTGCGCAAATCCTTCGGCGACACCGACATCATCCGGGGTGTGGACCTCGACGTCGCGCCCGGCGAGCGCCGCGCCCTGATCGGCCCCAACGGCGCGGGCAAGTCCACGCTGTTCCACCTCATCTCGGGCAACCTCCACCCCAGCGCCGGAACCATCGCCATCCAGGGGCGCGACGTCACCGGCTGGGCGCCGCAGCGCGTGAACCGCCTGGGGCTGGCGCGCTCTTTCCAGATCACCAACATCTTTCCCAAGCTCACGGTGTTCGAGAACATCCGCCTGGCCGTGCTGGCCCAGCGGCCGCAACCCACCGCGTTCTGGCGCCGCGTGGACCGGATCCCCGGGCTGCGCGAGGCCACGGACCAGCTGGTCGAGCGCGTGCGCCTGCAGGCCCGCAGCGGCACACTGGCCGGCGAGCTGAGCTATTCGGAGCAGCGCTCGCTGGAGATCGCCATGACGGTGGCCTCCAACCCCCAACTCATCCTGCTGGACGAACCCATGGCGGGCATGTCCAGCGAGGAGACCGACTACACCCTGAACCTCATCCGCGAGGTCACCGCCGGGCGTGCCCTGCTCATCGTCGAGCACGACATGGACGTGGTCTTCAAGCTGGCCGACCGCGTCAGCGTGCTGGTGTACGGCCAGGTCATCGCCACCGGCACCCCGGACGAAATCCGCCAGCACCAGGGCGTGCGCGAGGCCTACCTCGGCGAGGAGGTGGCCGCATGACGTCCCTGCTGCAAGTCGAGAACCTGAACGCCCATTACGGCAAGAGCCACATCCTGCAGGGCGTGGCCTTCAGCGTCGGCGAGGGCGAGGTGCTGAGCCTGCTGGGCCGCAACGGCTCGGGCCGATCCACCACGCTCAAGGCCGTCATGGGCCTGGTGCCGCCCAGCGCCGGCAGCGTGCGCCTGGCCGGGCAGGAGCTGGCGGGCGCCCCGCCCAGCCGCATCTGCCGCGCCGGCATCGCCTACGTGCCCGAGGAGCGCGAGGTGTTCGCCAACCTCACGGTGGACGAGAACCTCCGCATGGGCGAGCAGCCGGCGGCACCCGGCGCGCCGCGCTGGACGGTGCAGCAGATGTTCGACTACTTCCCCCGCCTCAAGGAGCGCAGCCACACCCGCGCCGGCAGCCTGTCCGGGGGCGAGCAGCAGATGCTCACCATCTGCCGCTCCCTGCTCGGCAACCCCCGCGTCATCCTGATCGACGAGCCCACCGAGGGCCTGGCGCCCATGATCGTGGCCCAGGTGGGCGAGTGCATCCGGGACATGCGCGCCCGGGGCGTCTCCGTCGTCCTCGTCGAGCAGAAACTCGCCATCGCCCTCAAGGTCTCGGACCGCGTCTGCGTCATGGGCCACGGCCGCATCGTCTTCGAGGGCACGCCCGCACAACTGAAATCCGATCCGGCCCTGCTTGCGCAGTGGCTGGCGGTCTAGAAAGAAAGCACATGTCCGACAAAGTCATCATCTCCTGCGCCGTCACCGGCTCGGTGCACACGCCCACCATGTCGCCGTACCTGCCGATCACGCCCGACCAGATCGCCACGCAGGCCATCGAAGCGGCCCAGGCCGGCGCGGCCATCCTGCATCTGCACGCGCGCGACCCCGGCGACGGACGCCCCACACCGGACCCCGCGGTGTTCGACCAGTTCGTACCCCGCATCAAGGCCGCCACCGATGCCGTTATCAACATCACCACCGGCGGCAGCACCCGCATGACCCTGGCCGAGCGGCTGGCCTATCCCCTGCAGGCCGCGCCCGAGATGTGCTCGCTCAACATGGGGTCGATGAACTTCACCATCCACCCCGTGGCGCGCAAGATCACGCAGTGGCAGCACGACTGGGAAAAGCCCTATGTGGAGGGCATGGAAGACCTGATCTTCCGCAACACCTTCGCGGACATCAAGCACATCCTGCAGGTCCTGGGGCGCGAACGCGGCACGCGCTTCGAGTTCGAGTGCTACGACGTGGGCCACCTCTACACCCTGGCCCACTTCCGCGACGAGGGCCTGATCGACGGCCCCATCTTCCTGCAGTGCATCTTCGGCATCCTGGGCGGGCTCGGCGCCGATCCGGAAAACCTCGTCACGATGCGCACCACGGCGGACCGCCTGTTCGGCCGTGACGGTTACCGCTTCTCGGTCCTGGGCGCGGGGCGCCACCAGATGCCGCTGCTCACCATGGCCGCCGTGATGGGTGGCAATGTGCGCGTGGGGCTGGAAGACAGCCTCTACCTGGGCAAGGGCCAGCTGGCCCACAGCTGCGCCGATCAGGTGCGCAAGATCCGCCGCATCCTCGACGAGCTCTCGCTCGAAGTCGCCACGCCCGCCGAAGCCCGCGCCATGCTGGCCCTCAAGGGCGCCGGCGCCGTGAATTTCTGAACGCAAGGAACCAAGCCACCATGAAAAAACTTCTTCAAGATCGCGTTGCCATCGTCACCGGCGCCGGCGGCGGCCTGGGCCGCGCCCATGCCCTGGAGCTGGCCCGCCACGGCGCCCGCGTCATCGTCAACGATCTCGCCGGCGCCAACCTCGGTGCAGCGGCGCGCGGCGTCGTCGCCGAAATCCAGGCCGCCGGCGGCGAAGCGCTGCTGCATCTGGGCGACGTCACCCGCGCCGACGACATGCGGCAGATGGCCGCCCAGGCCATGAGCACCTGGGGCCGCATCGACATGCTCGTCAACAACGCCGGCATCCTGCGCGACAAGAGCTTTGCCAAGATGCCGCTGGACGACTTTCGCCTCGTGCTGGACGTGCATGTCATGGGGGCGGTCAACGCCACCAAGGCCGTGTGGGAACAGATGCAGACGCAGCAGTACGGCCGCATCGTGATGACCACCTCGTCCTCCGGCCTGTACGGCAACTTCGGGCAGTCCAACTACGGCGCTGCCAAGATGGCCCTGGTCGGCTTGATGCAGACCCTGGCGCTTGAAGGCAGCAAGCGCAACGTGCGGGTCAATTGCCTGGCGCCATCCGCCGCCACCGGCATGACCCACGACGTGCTGCCGCCCGAGGCGCTGGCCCAGCTGGCGCCGGAGCAGGTGAGCCCCGCGCTGATCCCGCTGGTCGTGGAGGATGCGCCCACCCGCATGATCATGCTGGCCGGCGCCGGCAGCTTCGAGGCGGCGCACATCACCATGACCCATGGCATCCACCTCGCCAAGGGCCCCGACGTCGGGGCGCAACTGTGCGGTCGCCTGGCTGAGGTGCTGGACCGGCAAGGTGAAAACGTGCCCGAATCGGGCTGGGAGCAATACGCGCACGAACTGCGCAAGGGCACACCCGTTCAGGAGGTGGCCGCATGAATAAGCTGCAAGGCCAGGTGGCCTGGATCACCGGCGCCGGGTCGGGCATAGGCCTGGCGGGTGCGCACGCACTGGCCGCCGCCGGGGCAACCGTGGTCCTGTCGGGCCGCCGGCCCGCGGTTCTGGCGGCCGCTGCCGACGCCATACGCGCGCAGGGCGGCGTGGCGGAAGTGGAGGTGCTGGACGTGACCGACGCCGCGGCCGTGGCCGCCGCCGCGGCACGCATCCTTGTGCGCCATGCGGGGCGCATCGACGTGCTGCTCAACTCTGCAGGCACCAACACCCCGGCCCGCTTCTGGCGCGACCAATCCGTGGCGGGGTGGCGCCAGGTGATAGGCACCAACCTGGACAGCATTTTTTACACCACGCATGAAGTGCTGCCGGCCATGCGTGCGAACCGCAGCGGCCTGGTCATCAACGTCTCGTCGTGGGCCGGTGTGCATCACCCCAAGCTCACCGGGCCGGCCTACAACGGCAGCAAGCACGCCGTGGTCGCCATGACCGAGACCATCAATATGGAAGACGGGGTGCACGGCATCCGCGCCTGCAGCCTGTGCCCGGCCGAGGTGTCCACGCCCATCCTGGACACGCGCCCCTCGCCGCCCAGCGCCGAAGAGCGCGGGCGCATGCTGCAGCCCGACGACCTGGGGCGAACCATCCGCTTCATCGCGGAGCTGCCGCCCGGCGTGTGCATCAACCAGCTGATCGTCAGCCCCACCTGGAACCGGATGTACGTCAACGATCTATGAGCGGGGCGGGACGGCGTTGGGACGGCGCCCGCCGCAAGAGACTTTCAAAACAATGAGACGCCGCGAACGCGGGCATAGGGCAGGAGACATGGACAAGGCAATCACCGTCGCCATCGTCGGCGCGGGCTTGATGGGGCATGGCATCGGGCAGGTGTTTGCCCGCGCGGGGCACGCGGTAGTGCTCACCGACCCCAGCGAGGGCGCCTTGCAGGCGGCGCTGCCAAGCGTGCGCCAGCACCTGCTCGACGAAGGGCTGGACCCCGAGCGCGTGCTGTGCAATATGTCCACCGAAGCGCGCCTTGCCGTTGCCGTGGCGCAGGCGGACGTGGTCATCGAAGCGGCGCCGGAGCGGCTGGAACTCAAGCGCCAGCTGTTCAGGGACATCGCGCAGGCCGCACCGGCCCACGCCATCCTGGCCAGCAACACCTCCGTCATTCCCATCACGGACATCGGCGCCGCGCTGGAGCCGGCCGCGCGCGCCCGGCTGGTGGGCACGCACTGGTGGAACCCGCCCCATCTGGTCCCCCTGGTGGAAGTGGTGCGCACCGAATTCACCCGGGACGAGGTGTTCGAGCAGACCTACGCACTGATCGAGTCGGTGGGAAAGCACCCGGTGAAAGTCCTGCGCGACGTGACGGGGTTTATTGGCAACCGCCTGCAGCACGCCCTGTGGCGAGAGGCGATCGGCCTGGTGGAAGACGGCATCTGCGATGCCGAGGCGATAGACACCGTGGTCAAGCACAGCTTCGGCCTGCGCAGCCCCGTGCTGGGGCCCATGGAGAACGCCGACCTCGTCGGCCTGGAGCTGACTCGCGACGTGCACCGCACCCTGTTCCCGGCGCTCCGGACGAATGCGGCGCCATCGCCCTTGCTGGACAAGCTGATTGCCCAGGGCCATGTGGGCATGAAGGCCGGCCAGGGGCTCCGTGCCTGGACGAAGGAGAGCGCCGAGCAGGTGCGCCTGGCGCTCGACCGGCATTTGCGGCGCATGGCGGGCGGCTAGGGGCTGTTCACACCGGGAAATGGGTGTGAACAGGCCTTGGTGTCCTGTCCAGCTGGTGTGAGTCGTGGTGGTGGATTGCAGCAAGGGCGGGGGATAGTGCGCGTCAGCCCTGCCCGCGCCGCAGCGGCCTGGTCATCAACGTCTCGTCGTGGGCCGGCGTCCATCACCCCAAGCTCACCGGGCCGGCCTACAACGGCAGCAAGCACGCCGTGGTCGCCATGACCGAGACCATCAATATGAAAGACGGGGTGCACGGCATCCGCGCCCGTCGTTTCGATTCGCTCATCTCTTTCTCCTAAAACTGATTTTTACCCATCAGCTAAGGAGTACATCTTTCAGGGGCAAGGTCATTCCTTAGATCTGGCGGCAGCCACCACCTTGCGAATCGCGCGCGCAAACTCCTGCACAACTGCAGGTTGCTCAATTGCGCAGTAGCGCGTGAACAGGCCGAATGACGGCAGCGGTATCACTGGAGACACGGTCACCCTGCGCGCCCCGCCGCGTGCGACTTCGTCTCTCGCGTGTTCGAAGCGCACCGCGCACAGCAGCGTCGAGTCCATGCGCAACACAGACCCTACCGTGACCGAGGACATCGCCTCGATGACAGGCTCCGGCGGTTCGACACCCTCGTTGAGGAAGGCTGTCATGAAAGCTTGGCGCACCAGCGTGTCCTTGGGCGGCAACACCCAAGTCTCTGATCGCAGATCGGCCCATCGCAAGCCGCGTCGACGCAGACGGGGATTTGCCGAGGAGGTGAGAACGCAAAGCTGATCAGCGATGGATACCTCCGACCGAAGAAACGGCACCATGTCGCTGGTCAGCAGCTCCGGCGTGATGGCGCCGAAAACGCAGTCGAGCTCGCCGTCGAGCAGGCGCTGAATAAGCTCCTGCGCGCGGCCTTCGCGGATATGCACCAAGGTGTGCGGCATGCGCAAGCGCAACTGCACAATAGCCGCTGGCACTGTCGCGGTGACCGAAGGCGCTCCCACTCGCAGCACCGCAGCGGCGCCCACGCGCAGCGCAGTGATTTCGTCCCGGGCCCGCGTGAGCTCACTCAGGATCACGCGGGCGCGATAAGCGGCCGCGCGCCCTGATGCATTGGCGCTCACGCCCTGGCGGCTGCGCTCGAACAGTTGAGCGCCCAGGCCACCCTCAATCTCGCTAAGCATCTTGCTGATCGCCGGTTGGCTCAGACTCATCCGATGGGCCGCGGCCCTCACGGAGCCTGCCTCGATCAGAGCGACCAGCAGCTCGAGATGCCTCAGACGCAACCGACGCACGAGGTAGTCGTCTCCGACTGTCATAGGCTGTTCCTTCTGACGGGGCGTTCGTATCCAAACGCCTGGGTTCTCAGTGATCACAAAAAGTGATCACACGATCAGGATATACGAATTTCCATCGATAAACAGCCCGGGTATCGTCCGATCAACCATGAAAACTTTCGCATCGTCCCGCTCATCCGCACCACTGGAAGGCGTGCGCGTAGTCGACCTTGGTCAGTACATCGCCGGCCCGGGTGCGGCCATGGTGCTGGCGGAGCTGGGCGCCAGCGTCGTCAAGATCGAGCCGATCGCGGGGGATCAGGCGCGACACATCGGCCGCTACGGGGAATCGATGATTCGCGCTTACAACCGTGGCAAGCGCTCGATCGCGCTCGACCTCAAGTGCGAGGCCGGCCATGAAGTGGCGATGCGCCTGATCGCGCGCAGTGATGTTGTCATCCAGAACCTGCGTCCTGGTGTCGTCGACAAACTCGGCCTGGGCGCCAAGGTTGTGCGCGAGCGATATCCGCGCGTGATCTACCTCTCGATCTCCGGATTCGGTAGCCGCGGACCGTCGCGGGATCGTCCGGGTTACGACGTTGCGGCGCAGGCCGAGAGCGGGTTGATGTCCGTGACCGGAGAGCCCGACCGGCTGCCGCAAAAAGTGGGGGTGCCCATTGTGGATGCTGCAGCTGCGCATCTCGGTGCGCAGGCGGTGCTTGCTGCCCTGTACGGCCGCGAGCGCAGTGGCGTGGGAGAAACGATCGACAGCTCGCTGCTCGAAGTGGCGATGCACCTGCAAGCTGCTACCTGGTGCGACTACCTGAACGGCGCACCGGAGCCCAAGCGCATCGGCGATGGGCAGCCCCACAACGCGCCGGCCGCCGAGGTGGTGACCACGCGTGACGGGTACATTGTGCTGTCGGCCTATGCCAACGAGCACTGGGCGCGCTTCTGCCGCGTCATGGGCCGCGAAGAACTGGCTACTGACCCGAGGTTCTCCACGAACGAACGCCGTGTCAAGCACCGCGCCGCATTGCGCGCTGTGCTGCGCGAATGCCTCTCCCCGTTGAGCAGCGAGGAGTGCGTGGCGTTGTTGGGCCACAACCAGATCGTCGCGGGCGCAGTGCGCAGTTACGGCCAGGTGTTGGCGAGCCCAGACATCGCGGCGAGCGGCATCGTGGTTGAAGCCGCTGCAACCGACGGCACCCACTACCGCGCCTTGGGCTTGCCCTACCGCCTCGGACATGCACTGCCGGCCGCGCCTGACGCCGCGCCCGCATGTGGCGAGCACAGCGACAGCCTGCTCGCCGAAGTCGGCTATTCCGTTGACGAGGTTGCAGCGCTGCGGCGCGCCGGCGCCGTAGCCTGACCCACATACCGCACACGATGGACACCACACACAACGCCGATACGACGGTAACTCGCAAAGTCATCGTCCAGACGCTGCCGCTCTTTGAGATGATGCGCATGCGCGCGACCACGACGGCGCGGCGGCACCCGCTGCTCGGGTTCGCCTCTGACGACCGCAACTCGCCCCTGCGTTGGGTGAATCACATCACGCATACGCATCGCAGGCTCGGCCCGGCCGACCAAGAGGTCGTGAGCCCGAACAACGACACCGTCTTCAGCAACGCCTGGTTGGACCTGTCGCAAGGCCCGGTGCTGATCGACTCGCCCGACATGGCCGATCGCTACTGGACGCTGGGCTTGCTCGACGCATGGACGAATCCGTTCGACTACGTCGGCCGCCGGACCACGGGCAACCGGCGGCAGTGCACGCTGGTGCACGGGCCGGGCTGGCGCGGTAGCGTGCCGGATACCGTCACCCATGTGATCTCAGCGCCGGGCGCCGACGTCTGGCTGATCGGCCGCATTCTCGTTGACGATAGCGCTGCTGATCTGGAGCAGGTGCGCGGGCTGCAGTCGCAGTTGCACATACGCCGGCTCGACGGGGCCGATGCGGCGATGTGCGTGGATACCTGGATCGAAGATCGCAGCACCGCGGTGCCCACTGCGAATCTGTACCGCGAGATCATCAACCAGGCGCTGGCGCGCAACCCACCGCCTGCGGGCGAGCAATTGGCCTGGCCGCCAACGCAGCAGGCCCTGACATCGCTGCTGCCACGGGTGTACGAGGAGTTGCGACAGCGCGAGCAGCCGCACGGGTTGGGTGCCGGCTGGGCGATTCCGGTGACGGTTCGCAACCACTGGGGCCAGGACCACCTGACCCGGGCCCGAGTGGCTCGCAACTTCATCGGCGCGCTGGGTGTCGATGAAGCCATGTACCCCACCGCCGAAGTGGATGCCGATGGCCGTCCGCTCGATGGCACCCACGCCTACGAGCTGCGCTTCGAACTCGGCGCCGGCCCGAGGGTCGGTGCGTTCTGGTCGCTGACGATGTACCGCCGCAGCGATTGCCTGCTTGTGAGCAACCCGATCGGCCGATATTCGATCGGCGACCGCACGCCAGGCCTGCGCCTCGACGACGATGGAAGCCTCGCCATTCGTCTGCAAGCGAACGACCCCGGGCCTGGTTTCAACTGGCTGCCCACGCCGCCACCCGGCGAGCTCTTCTACGTCGTGCTGCGGCTTTATCAGCCGCACACCGATCACCTTGACTACCGCTACGTCTATCCGCCGTTGCGACGCCTGTAACACGACAAGAACACCAGAAGGAAACCTGCATGATCTTCAAACGCCGCCATCTCCTGGGCGCCAGTGTCGCCACGCTGGCTTCTCCTTTGTGCCTACCGGCCTTCGCGCAGGCTTGGCCGTCGCAACCGATACAGCTGGTGTCGCCCTATGCCCCGGGCGGTCCCAGCGACTTGCTGACGCGCCTGCTCGGGGAGTACATCTCGCGCAGGCTTGGTCAGAACATCATCGTCGAGAACAAGGCCGGTGCCGGCACGCGCATTGCAAACGAGTACGTCTCGCGCGCCCCGTCCGATGGCTACACGATTCTTCATGCGGCAGCACCGATTGCGATCGGTGAAGCGCTGTACCCCAAACTCCCGTACGACGTCCGCAAGAACTTCGCGCCGATCGCGAGCACGGCCATTGCGCCGCTGTTCCTGACCGTCAACGCCGACGCGCCGTACAAGACGCTGGCGGAGTTCCTCAACTACGGCAAGAGTAAGCCCGATGGCCTGAACTTCGGCTCGCCAGGTACGGGTTCAGCACCCCACCTCACGGCCGAATTGCTGCTGCGCGCCGCAAACATCAAGGGCGTCGTGGTCCAGTTTCGCGGCGACGCGCCGGCCTACACCGAGCTGCTGGCCGGCCGCATCGATGCCACGCTGACGGCCATCTCCACGGCCCTCCCGCACATCAAGGCCAACAAGCTGCGCGTCTTGGCAGTCGCGACGGAAGAGCGGACTTCCGTCTATCCGCAGGTGCCCACCTTCCGCGAACAGGGCTATGCCAATGTCGTCGGCTATGGCTGGTACGGGCTGATGGCGCCTGCCGGAACCCCCGCCTCGATCATCCAACGACTCAACGCCGAAACCAACGCAGCCATCGCCGACGCGGACATCCGCAAGAAGGCCGATGCAGCCGGGCTGCAATTGCGCGGCGGCACAGCCGCCGAGTTCGCCATGTTTATCGACGGCGAAGCGCGCAAATGGGCACGGGTCATCAAGGCGGCAAACATCACTGACGAATGAGGCAGCTCATGTTTCAGTGCCCCCAGGTGACATTGCAACAGCGCCCGCGTTGTGCATGGTGCACGAGGAAGGAATCCGTATGATCGGCCGTCGCCCTTTTCTGACGAGCCTCGGTCGAACTGCAGTCCTTGGCGTAACTACCTGGGTCTGCGCCAGACCTGTGGCGGCGCAGGGACTCACCTCCGACACCCTCACGATAGGTTCGTCGATGGGGCTGAGCGGCGCCACGGCCGTGGGCGGGCGAGGGCATGTGGCTGGAATCCAAGCGGCATTCGACGAGATCAACCGCACCGGCGGCATCCATGGCCGAACGCTGCGCCTGGACTGCCGGGACGATGGCTACGACCCCAAGCGAACCGTCGAAAACATTGCTGCCATGCTCGAAGGCAACAGCGTGTTCGCGTTGATGTCCACGGTCGGTACGGGCAACAACCTCGCCACGAACGCCATGATTGAGAAGGCCGGCGTGCCATTGCTGGGGCCGATCACCGGGGCGGAGTCGCTTCGCAAAGCCGATCAACGCTACACCTTCCACGTTCGCCCAAGCTACCTGGACGAGGTGGAGTACATGGTGAATCAGTTGGCGCTTTCGGGGACTCGTGATTTGGGCGTGGTCTACATCGACAACGCCTTTGGCAAGGAGATCCTGGGCTACGCGAAGAAGGCAATTGCCAACGCGAACAGCCGAGCGCTGGCCGAGGTCGCCTTGGCGGGCGATGGCAAGAACGCGCAGGAGTGTGCAGAGCAGATTCTGCGCAGCAAGGCGACGGCCGTGATCCTCGCCACCACCGGAGCTGCCAATACGGACTTCGTACTGGCGGTGCGGCGCCTCGCGATGGGTCTGCCGATGATTGGACTGTCCTTGACGTTCAACGACGGCGTCCGCCTGGGCAAGAATACGACTGGCTTGGCCTTGACGCTCGTCTTCCCACCCTTCAAGAGCGAGAAGTACGCCATCGTTCGCCGGTTCTGGGCTTCGATGCGCGCCGCCAATCAGGACAGCCAGGCCAACTCTGCGCTCGAGAGCTGGTGGAACGCGCAGGTATTGGCCCAGGCCTTGCGTCGTGCGGGCCGTGACCTGACGCGCGAAAAGCTCCGTGCCGCGCTGGCCGGCACGCGTGACTTCACGATGGACGAGATGCGTGTGAACTTCCCGAGTGCAGCACCCTACGTCGGGATGAAATCGGTGTCGCTGGGTGTCTATTCGCCCGACGGCATCCTGCGCACATAGGATGAGACCTTCACCATTCGCGGACTGAGCATTGACAGACCTTTGCCTGCATCACCTTAGGAGATCCGTTCCATGAGCCTGGCTTCCCGTGCCTGCATTCTGGCTGCGCTGCTGCTTGCGCAGGGATGCGCCCACCACATGAACAACCTTCCTGCGACCCAGCGTTCCACATCCCTCGGGGCCGTGCTGGGGGCAGACAACACGGCTGCCGACGGCACTTTCAGTTGGAAGGGTGTGCCATTCGCCAGGCCGCCGGTCGGTCCGCTGCGCTGGCGAGCCCCGGCCGATCCGCAGCCTTGGTCGGGCGTGAGGCGTACCGTCGATTTCGGCAACGCCTGCGTCCAGACCGGGCGTCTGTATGGACCAGGTCTGAACAATCGCTACGACGCCACGATTGGTGCCACCCTGGGCAAGACGGTCGGTTCCGAAGACTGTCTCTACCTGAATATCTGGGAGCCATCAAAGCCGTCCAAAACGCCCCGCCCAGTCATCGTCTGGGTGTACGGGGGCAGCAACATCACAGGCTACACAGCCGACCCGGTTTATGACGGCAGCATGCTGGCCAAGACGGCCGATGCCGTGGTTGTCTCGGTCAACTACAGGCTCGGTATTTTCGGCTTCCTGAATCTGGCGCCACTCAAGACAGGCGACGTTGCCGATGACTCGGGCAACTTTGCGCTGCTTGATATCGTCAAGGCGCTGGAGTTTGTCCAGCGCAACATCTCGAGTTTCGGGGGCGATCCCAAGCAGGTGACGCTGATGGGGGAATCAGCGGGTGCGGTCAATATCTATGCCTTGCTGACATCTCCAGCTGTCGCAGGTCGATCTACCGCATTGTTCCATCGGCTCATCGCGTTAAGCGGTGGAATTTCCACAGCAGCCAGCATGCCAGCCGGGTCCCTTTCGGTTGTTCAACCGAATGCCATCTGGGCTGAACGTGGCAATGCCCTGTTGGTGGAATCGCTGGTGAGCGACGGGTCTGCGCCTGACGAAACTGCCGCGAAGGCCTTGATTGCTTCGCGCTCACCACAGCAGCTTGCGGTCTACCTCCGGGGCAAGTCCGCCGACGAATTGCTTGCAACGGTGCGCACCAGACTGGCGCCGCGCGGTATGGCGGCCTCCAATGTCATGCCCGATGGAACGATCGTCGCAGCCGACCCCATTGCCGCCATCAAGGCGGGGCGGTATCTGAAGGTGCCTGTGCTGGCGGGAAACACCCGTGATGAGGGCAAATTGTTCCCCTCGTTTTTTGCGCTGCGCCCCAGCCTGGGTGGCGTGAGCGGACGCCTGCTGGACGACGCGGCCGTTTTTGCCCTGGCCCACCGCTACAAGCCGGACATGCCACCCGCCACGACGGTCGAGCAGTGGATTCCGCGACAGTACTTGCCGGTTGATGCACCGAAAACAGGCTTCAACGCGCGCAGCGAAGAACTTTCCAGAATCTGGTTCATGGCTTTGCGTGATGATGTGCTCAATGCGTTGAAATCGCAGCAAGCCAGCGTGTGGTACTACCGGTTTGACTGGGATAAGTTGCCCGCCCCATTCGATGATATCTACGGTGCCGCCCACACCTTTGACCTTCCCTTTGTATTTGGCAATTTCGGTCCCTCGCTGTATGCCAATATTTCTTTTACGAAAGCCAATGAGCCGGGTCGTCTGGCGTTGTCCAACGCGATGATGAGAAGTGTTGGGGCGTTCGCTCGCAATGGTGATCCAAATCATGCCGGCTTGGGTGTCGCCTGGCCTCGATGGCCGTCCACGCTGATGTTCGATGCCACGCTTACGGATAAGCGTGTCACCGTCCGGTGAGGGTTGAGGCGCCCATCAAGAAGCTCCTGCAGGGGCATCCGCCTGAGCAAGTGCTCAAGCGCGACGCGCTGGCCCAGCCCGAGAGCGTGGACTGGTTTGTGCGGGGTTATCTGGCGCGGGGCCAGGGCGTGGGCCAGACCTGAGGGATCAGGAATATCTCATCGAACCCGGTTGCTGCGGCATGGCCGGCAGCTTCGGCTACGAGGCCGAGCACTTTGATGTGTCCATGCAGATGGCCGAGGCGGCGCTGTTGCCGGCTGTGCGTGCCAAGGCGGATGCGATCGTCGTGGCCGACGGCACCAGCTGCCGGCACCAGATTGCGGATGGGGCGCAGCGGGAGGCGGTGCATGTGGCGAAGTTACTGGCGGGGCAGTTGGGGTAACGCCGCTGGGCAGGGGCCCGGCAACCCACCCGCTCAGGGTTCGCGCTCCCGCTGCGGTTCGCTCGCATCATTCATCCCGAAGGCAGCGGCCACGATCGCCTCAATCTCTTCCACTTGCCCGGGCTTGAGCAGGAGTAGCTCCGGGGCGTTCTTGCGGCGTGCAGGCATGCGGCCTCCGTTCTGGTGGATCCACTGGATCAACAGGTTGACGGTCTTGTTCGGCAGGTCGTAAGTTGAGTCGATCTTCGTGAACGCCTGGTCGTAGCCCTGTAGGTACACGGCCTCTTCAATGAGCGACTGCTCCAGTGCATCGCGAGCGCAGGCGGTGACGAACTCCGCGGCCTTCTCGCCGGACCAGTGGGCGTATATCAACGGAGACGACTTGAACTCGAACACGAAGTCGCTGTCGCCGAGGTGGGTCACGTGCCAAAGCGCGCGTGCCTGCAGGCTGAAGGACTCGAGCGCGCTCAGGTAGTCTTTTTCGTTCTTCTTCATGGCCACCGACAGCGGCAGGATTGCCGGGCTGCCTTTCACATCCGGCAGCGCGCCCTTGAAGTTGAGGGCGTGGTGGGCCAGCAGGCGGGAAAGCCGGCCATTGCCGTCCATGAAGGGGTGGATGAAGACAAAGCCAAAGCTCACCAGGGCGGCCTTGATCAGGGGCGGCACGTCATCTCTGGCGTTGGCCATGCGCATGAAGCCGTCCATGAGGGCCATCATGCTGTCGGGCGGGGGCGGTACGTAGCGCACTGCCAGCGCTCCGCGGCCACCGCGCTGGAGCCAGTTCTGCCCCGTGCGGAATTGAACTTCGGCTTTGATGGGGTTGCTGATCACCGTGTTCTGCAACTGAACCAGGTAGTCCTCGCTCAAGGGCGTCTTTTCACGCAAGTGCGTCATGGCCTGAAGGAAAGCCTGTTCCTTGTCGGGGGAGGGCACTTCGTTTTCAATGGCGTAGGAGTCGCGCGTCTCGCTGAGGTAAGCCCAGTGCATGACGCGATCCAGCAGCTCGGCATTCCCTGGGTCGCCAGCCCAGGCGCTGAGCCGCCCCAGAACCTCCATGCCGGCCTGTTCCAAGCCTGCGTCGCGCCGGACGACCGGGCAGAACTCGTAGGGGCCGATGCCGTTGAAGACCACACGGTATTTCTGGCTGCGCTCCCAGACCTGCCCTGTGTAGTACACCTCAGGGTCGAAAATTTCCAGGTAATTGCCCCCCGTCGTCTCCTGGGGCAAAGACAGCAATTGGCCGTTGGCCTTTTCCCAGAGATAGGCGGCGCGGCGCAGATAGCCGCCTTGCGGCTGCCGTGCCAGGGCAGCCAGCAACTCCGATGCCGGCACCAACTGCAAGGCCTGTTCGAGGATGGGAATCTGGATGCTCTCGTAGCGCAGCGCGAACAGCACATGGCTAAGGATGCTGTCGTCGTCCGGCGCCACGCTGCGCGGGATGGCTAGCACCTCGGGCATGGCCTCTACCCGGGTGACGGGCTTGATGCGGGCAGGCTGTTCCAGCGGCGGCATGGGGACACCGATCCTGGAGAGGAGAAACTCGTACCCGATCACGGCGGCCCTTTTTTATATAGAAAGAAGATTTTCTATATTTTCAGGATGCTTGGCAAGTTTTTATATAAAAATGGTGCTGAGGAAGAGGCGCCAGCACCCCGGCCTCCAGGTACGCCGGTGCTCTCACCGATCCCTGGCGCCAAGCCCGAACTCATCGAGAGCAGCTGCTGCGGCATGGCCGGCAGCTTCGGCTACGAGGCCGAGCACTTTGATGTGTCCATGCAGATGGCCGAGGCGGCGCTGCTGCCGGCCGTGCGGGCCAAGGCGGATGCCATTGTCGTGGCCGACGGTACGAGCTGCCGGCACCAGATCGCCGATGGTGCGCAGCGCGAGGCGGTGCATGTGGCGAAGTTGCTGGCGGGGCAGTCGGCTTAAAAAGCTAGCCCGTCTGGCATGGCTGAGGTGGGTAACGTTTTCGACCAGACTGTCGTCGTCAAGGAGAGGGACTGCAGAGAGCGACAACTTTTGGCAATGGCTTTACGTGCCTAACTCATACTCCTGGAGTAAGAGACCAACCACCTTCATCTTTCAGAATAAGTCGAATGTTCCCTTTTTCGTCAGTCCGAAAAATCTTGTTTCCTTGTTTTGATCCCCTGGAATATTCTTCGTAGAACTGAAGTGACTTTGGGTCCGGGTGTCCGTACGAGTTTTCGCCCACCGAAATAATTGTCATCGCTGGTTTTTTCGCCAGAATGTGTTTTGTATAGTAGTTTTTGGTATCAGTGGGATCGTCAAAGTAAGTAAGTGCCCCATGATGGCTTGCTAAAAGAATCTCGCATGAAAGATCACCGTCACCGTAGTGCTGATGAATGTTTTGCCAGGTTTGTGCGTCAGTGTCTCCAGTAAGAAGAGCGCTTGTGATATCTGTATCTGTTGCGGTATTGCGGTGAACGACCTTGAGGACAATGCTCTGGGCGTTTGCGTTGCTGGCCAAATCATCGTTCTTCGCATTCATGACTCGTAATCTAGTGTTCCCGTAGTCGTAGCGAGTTCGCGGCTTCACCTCGGTGAACGTCACGCGGCGCCGCAAATCCATGTACTCCAAGTACTCGGTACAGTCAGGAGTAGTGCCGACGGCACCGCTATCCCATACGTGTTGAATCGGAAATCGAGCATGAATCTTTTTCACTCCCCGCATATGGTCGGAATCGCGGTGTGAGCAAATAAAGGTATCGATTTTTCGGCTCACCCCCAGCTGAGAGTGAAGGTAGCGAAGAATCTCGTCCTCTCTATCCTCAGTGACGTTGCAGTCATAGAGAAAGTTCTTTCCGTTGGAAAGTTTAAGCAAAGTCATATTGCCTTGCCCGACGTTCATGAAATGAATCTCTGTTGGCATTCTCTCGCTCCCCGTATTGAGCCTTTTTGGCGTCAGCAAATCATGTCATGTTGCACTCCAGCCACCATCCCAGAAGGAAAACGTAATGGCACCATCGTTCCTTGTTGTCAGAACTTGGCGGGTATTCCCTCGGAATACGCCACCTCGCGCTTTGCTTGAGTAGAACGGAACCGTCTTTTGCGTGTCGAACTGATACCCTTGATCACTAATTACTACCCAATATGGCTTGCACCCATAGACGTCGAAAGCCTCCTCGCAAATTCCGCTCTCGCGCCCATGATGGGAAGCAATCAAAACATTGGTGGATTGGACGGCCTCGCGAAAGCGGGCGTCAGTTGCCAGTAGTTGTAGCCAGCCCTTCTTCTCCAAATCACCTGGAAAAAGGAAGTTTGTGCCATTCACCCTAAGGAACAAGACCAAGCTTAAATTGTTTTCATCATCGAATTTTGGATAGGCATGGCAGAAGACTTGCGCATCGACACCCGGAAAAATTGGAGGTTGAGAAGGTGAATTTGTTCCGGTGTAAGTCTCAGCCATTTGAATAAGCGACTCAATCCCAAGGCCGATGCCCGTTTCGGATTTCAGATTGCGAATGTCATTGGGGCTGACAGTACCATTTCTCCAAAGCCAGAGTACCTTGATCTGCTCTCTAAGATTTGGAAGGCCCGAAACATGGTCCTCGTCGTAGTTTGTGACCACGAGCATTTCTAGCTGTTCGACGCTCTGACTCCGAAGATAGTCACCGGGGCGCCATCCTGTGGAGCTATTGTGACCGGCATCGATCAGCATCCGCATGCCGTTATCAGTGACAAGTAGAGCACAGGCTCCATGCTCGACGTCGAAGATGGTGAGCTTCATTTTTGCTCGTTCGCGACGGTGATGCGCTTCTTAATGAACTCAGTTTGCTTTCGATACGAAGCCAGATAGAGCGCGGCAATGCTAACGATCAGGATCGTTGGGGCGTAGGTGTATAGGCATCCCCATTTCTTTGCTGCGCTGTCGTAGAGGGCAACGAAACCGATCGTCACGGCGAGTGAGACGATGGTTCGATACATATTGTTTGCCTCAGAGAGTACGTCAATTTTTTGATCGATTTTCGACGCCCTCACATACTCTTCATAAGGCGCAAATGTGATCAATTTGTACCGCTTAAGAATCGGCTCAATGATGAGTGAGCCAATTCGACTTACTAGCGAACCAAAAAAGTAGTAAACAAAAGCGCCAACGACAATGTCCTTTTGAAGTAATTGGAAGCTTGTGGTCTTGTCTACGGCTACCGCGAAGAGAACTCCCGGCAGTAGGTAGTTAAAGATGTTGTAGCTTCCAATTTTGTCAAGTAGATCCTTCATATGAACTCCCTAAGTTGAGGTTGCCCCTCCTAAGTTTCCAGCATCTCCAGTTGCTCCTCGATAAAGGTTTGGGAGCTAAACAATTGCGTCTCCGTCAAATCCCTGGCCTTGGCATGGCAGTACTTGGGCAGCGTCTTGCCGGACTTGTCCCGTGCAACCTTCAACAACACATGCCTCAGGAGCTTACCCAAATCTAAGACATTAGTAGCTCTGGCGGTATCCCCCAAAAGGGTCATCGAGAGACAGCTTTGGGCTCCAATCCTTGATGTCCGCTATAGGCGGCGGATTCAACCGGTCGATGCAACACACTAACCACCGCATAGGCGGAAGGAGTGTTGCAAATGAAGCAGCGACCCAGGATCTACTACTCGGATAGCCAGAAAGCACTGATGTGGGAGCGCTGGAAGCAAGGCTGGACGCT
>JBEIPS010000196.1:0-2129 GCA_040376915.1 Hylemonella sp. | reverse complement strand
GTCCAGGTCGATGAACATCAGCGCCCCGTGGCGCTGGCTGCGCGCGCTGGAGGCCAGGGCGTGCTGCAGCCGGTCCATCAGCAGGCGCCGGTTGGGCAGCTGCGTCAGCGGGTCGAAGACTGCCAGGCGGGTGATCTCCTCCTGCGCCGCCTTGCGTGCCGTGATGTCCGATTCGGAGGTCACCAGGTGCGTGATGGCCCCGTCATCCCCGTGCACCGCGGTGATGGTCAGCCAGCGCGGGTAGGTCTCGCCGTTCTTGCGCCGGCCCACCACCTCGCCCTGCCACTTGCCCTCGCGCATCACGGTCTGCCAGCGTTCCTCGTAGAAACCCGGCGGCTCCTTGCCGTCCGCGCGCAGCATCTTGGGCGTCTGCCCGATCAGCTCCTGCGCCGTATAACCCGTGATGTCCGTCATGGCCCGGTTCGCCCGCAGGATGCGGTACTCGGCGTCCGTCACCATCATCCCGTCCTGCGTCTCGAAGGCCGCGGCCGCAATGCGCAGCTCGTCCACATTGCCCTTGAGCATCTCCACATGCCGCTGCTGGGCCTCGATCATGGTGTTGAAACCCTGGGCCACCGCCGCGATCTCGCGCGGGCCGCCCACTTCCGCACGCACGTCCAGGTCGCCCCGCTCCACGGCCAGCGCCGCGCGCTCCAGCGTACGCACGGGCCAGGCGATCCGGCGCGTAACGTACTGGGCCAGCCAGATCAGCAGCACCAGGGCCACCAGCGCAATCGCCGCGGCGGTGAGGGCCCGCCGCCAGGCCGCTGCATAGACCCCGTCCGCAGGCACGCCCACATAGGCGATCCAGCCGGTCTCCGGCATGGTCACCACGGAAAAGAGTCGTTCCACCCCGTCGCTCGATTGCGAGACAAACTCGCCATCCCGCACCTTGCCCGCCATCTGCGCGGCGCCGGACAGGGGCTGGCTGCCGATCGTGTTGTGCCCCGTATCCACGTTGCGCCAGATCAGCACGCCGTCTCCACTGAGAAACCCGTAGTGACTGTTGGCCGGCAGGTACTCCGCGGGAATGTGGGGGTCAAATACCGTCAGGTCCAGGGGCAGCTGCAGGCTGCCCACCGGCACATCCTTGTCATCCACGACGGGCGTGGCCAGCACCACCACCCACTTGTTGGTGATCGGGCCCCGGTAAGGCAGGCTCAGGGTGAAACGCTGCTCCTTCATCACCTCCTGGAACCAGGCCGTCTGGGCAAAGCTGATCCAATGATTCAACCTGGCCGGCTGCGCCGCACACAGGAGCAGGCCCTCGCGGTCGGCATAGGAGATGTTGGTGAACCCCGGCACCATCAGATGCACCCCCTGCAGCACCGGGTCACACTGCCTGGCATCCATCTGGCGCACCAGCGGCCGCTGGGCCAGGCGCTCCAGGGTCTGGCGCGCGTCGGCGATCCTGCTGCCCGTGTTGCTGACCATGGACTGCGCCATGGTGCGCAAGGAGGTCTTGGTGCTGGTCACCGTCTGCTGCACATCGTGGTAGATGCTCAGCCCCACCACGATGGCAAAGGGGATGGACCCTGCCAGCACCAGCAGCAGCAGATGGGTACGGATGGACGGATTGCGCACTGTTCAGAGGTTAGGACACACCGCGGGCTAAGCAGCTGCGGCCAATATAGCAGGCAACCCCCTCCGGGACGAGCCCGGTAACAACCCTTGGCCTCAGGCCGCCATCAGCGCCCGGTGCTTCTCCAGCGCCTCACGCACGATGGGCAGCACGCCCTCGCCGCCCGCGTCCAGCATGGCGCGGAATTCGCGTTGCATGCGCGGCTCCCAGAACTTCGCGATGTGGTTGGCCAGGCCTTCCAGGGCCTCGGCCTTGTCGGGCATGGAAGCGAAGAAGGTGCCGATCTGGTTGGCCATGCGGAGCAGGTGGTCGCGGTTCATCGTGTGTTGCTCTCTAGTGAAATACGTTGGGAATGGCTGTAGACCGACAGGTCGGCGCCGCGCGCAAAACCCAGCAGCGTGAGGCTGCAGGCCTGCGCCGTGTCGATGGCCAGGCCCGTCACGCCCGAGACCGCCGCCAGCAGGCACACGCCTGCGCTCGCCGTCTTCTGCACCATCTCGTAGCTCGCGCGGCTGGTCACGGTGATGAAGCCCTCACTCGCATTCCG
>JBEIPS010000179.1:0-2572 GCA_040376915.1 Hylemonella sp. | reverse complement strand
GGAATGGACCAGCCGCTTCGACGAGGCCGGGGTCCAGTGGCGGATCTTCAGGCCGCTGGGGCACCTGGGACTGCTGATACCGAGCCGGTGGCGCCGCCTGCACCGCAAGCTGTGCATCGTGGACGGCCGGACGGCCTTCTGCGGAGGCATCAATGTGCTGGACGACTGGTACGACCCTAACCATGGCCCGCTGGCGGCGCCCCGGTTGGATTTTGCCGTGCGCGTGACCGGCCCGCTGGTGCGTGCCGTGCATGAGGTAGTGGTGCAGTTCTGGTGGCGGTTGCAGGTGGGCAACAAGCTCCGCGAGGCCGATCTGCCTGCGGCCTGGCACCAGCTGGAGGAGGCGGTCAGGCAAGTGGTTCTGCCCGCGTCGGACGACGCTGGCGCAGTGAGCGCAAGCCAGGGTGCCCGGACGCGTGCGGCCCTGCTGCTACGTGACAACCTGCGCAACCGAAGCCGGATCGAGCGGGCCTACCGCAAGGCGATCGCCGAGGCGCGCCAGGAGATCATCATCGCCAACGCCTATTTCGTTCCCGGGCGCAAGCTCAGGCTGGCGCTGATCCACGCGGCGCGGCGCGGGGTGCGGGTGCGTCTGCTGCTGCAGGGCCGGTATGAGTATTTCATGCAGTTCCACGCCGTGCGCATGGTCTACGGCGTGCTGCTCGGGGCGGGCATGGAGATCCACGAATATTCGCCCAGTTTCCTGCATGCCAAGGTGGCTGTGATCGACGGGCACTGGGCCACGGTGGGCTCCTCCAATCTCGATCCCCTGAGCCTCCTGCTGGCGCGCGAGGCGAACGTGGTGGTGGACGATGTCCATTTCGCCCGGGATTTGCGCTCCCGCCTGGTTCACGCCATGGACAAAGAAGGGCATCAGATGGACCCGGCCCGTTTTGCCGACCGCCCCTGGTATCAGCGTCTACTGGACCGCGTGGCTTTCGGGCTGATGCGGATGGCGGTCTTTCTGAGCGGGAATCGCTATTGAATTGATAGCTGTCAATGGCCGTATGCAAAGGCCCGAACGTCGATAACCCTGATTGCGAATCGCTGGTACCATAAGGCCATGCTGAAGAAAAGCCAGAGCACCATGACTCCCGCAAACGCTGCCGACGAGGGCACCCCGGTGTCCGTGAAGATCCGGGAGCGCCTGCTGGCGGCTCGCAAACGTTTCTATGCGAACGACAACATCGCCGAGTTCATCGAGCCGGGCGAGCTGGAGCAGATGCTGGACGAAGTCGAGCACAAGATGCAGCACGTGCTGGACAGCCTGGTGATCGACACCGAGAACGATCACAACACCGACAACACGGCACGTCGTGTGGCCAAGATGTACGTGAACGAGGTGTTCCGGGGTCGTTACGTGCAGGCGCCGACCATCACCGAGTTTCCCAATGCCGAGCACCTCAACGAATTGATGATCGTCGGGCCGATCACCGTGCGCAGCGCCTGTTCCCACCATTTCTGTCCGGTCATCGGCAAGATCTGGATCGGTGTCATGCCCAACGAGCACACCAATGTGATCGGCCTGTCCAAATATGCCCGCCTGGCCGAGTGGATCATGGGTAGGCCGCAGATCCAGGAAGAGGCCGTGGTGCAGCTGGCCGACCTGATCCAGGACAAGACCCAGCCCGATGGCCTGGCCATCGTCATGGAGGCCAGCCATTACTGCATGGCCTGGCGTGGGGTCAAGGACATGGACAGCAAGATGATCAACTCGGTCATGCGCGG
This sequence comes from Hylemonella sp., assembly GCA_040376915.1. Lineage (GTDB taxonomy): Bacteria > Pseudomonadota > Gammaproteobacteria > Burkholderiales > Burkholderiaceae_C > Hylemonella. Next base: position 844 of record JBEIPS010000179.1, on the reverse strand, counting down.
CGTGTTCCTGAAGGACCCCAATCTGCGCCGTGAATTCCTGTCACTGATCCCCCAGAGGAACTGAATATGTTGGTCCGCCTGCTTTACGCCAGCCGCGCCGTCGATACCGGCCCCGAAGCCATAGAGAACATCCTGGCGCATTCACGCCAGTACAACCCGAGCTGCGGCGTCACCGGCATCCTCTGCTACGGTGGCGGCATCTTCCTGCAAGCCATCGAGGGCGGACGCAATGCGGTGAGCGATCTGTATGGCCACATCCAGCGCGATGCGCGCCACAAGGACGTGGTGCTCCTGCACTATGAGGAAATCAGCGAACGGCGCTTCGGCGGCTGGACCATGGGCCAGGTCAACCTGTCGCGCATCAACACCTCGATCCTGCTGAAGTATTCCGAGAAGCCGGAACTGGATCCCTACGCCGTCTCCGGCAAGGTCTCGCTGGCGCTCTTGGAAGAGTTGATGGCCACCGCGTCCATCATCGGGCGCAGTTAATTTCGCCGTGCCGGACCGGCGGCGATGGAGGCGGTGCAAGCCGCCTCAGCTGTTTTTGGGGATGACCGTGTCCTCGATCTTGCCAGCCAGTTGCACCAGGGCCAGTCCGGCCGGGCAGCCAGGCGTGACCTGCATGAGCAGCTGCCGGCGCATGATGGCCTGGCGCACCGAGGGATCGACGGGGATGTCGCCCAAATGGATGAGCTTGACCGGTTTGCCCGGCTCGCCCGGCACAAAGCGGTCCACCACCTGCTGCAGCTGCACCGTGATGGCCCGGCCGTCACCCGGGCGCGTGGTCTGGTTGACGATCATGCGGATGTTCTGGCGCTTCTGCTGACCGACCAGCACCTTGATG
>JBEIPS010000153.1:0-3583 GCA_040376915.1 Hylemonella sp. | reverse complement strand
GTGGGCAGCATCACCATGGTCGGTACCGGCCAGGTCGATGTGCTCTTTTTCCTGCGCCTGGTTTTCATCGTCGCGCTCGCGGCTTTTCTGCTGAGCGCCCTGGGCATTGAGACCCGTCTCTATGCCAGCTTCCTGGCCGTCATTGTCCTGGGCACCCTCTGGCAACTGCACCAGCACTACCCGGGTTTCGTCCGGGACCTGCCTGTCGTCAACTGGGCCTTAGTGGTGTACGCGGGAATGCTGATGATCCGCAGCCGTGGCGAGCACCGACGCACCCACGAATGGGTGCGCGCGCGTCTGACCCAGCGCAAGCTGCTGGACCAGCTGCACCAGAACATCCAGCAGGAGCTGCAGATGCACGAGCTGCTGCGCAAGCGCACCCAGGAGCTCGAGGAAAGCAATCGCAAGCTCGGCGAGCTGGCCATCCATGACGGCCTCACCGGTGCGTTCCGCCGCGGCCATATCGAGACGGAGTTGCGCCGCCAGGTCAAGGTCTGGGAACGCCAGCCGGACGATTTCTCCATCCTGCTGCTGGACATCGACCTGTTCAAGCGTGTCAACGACGAGCATGGCCACGCCACCGGTGATGTGGTGCTGAGGGGCCTGGCGGCCCAGGTGCAGCAGACCTTGCGCGGCAGCGACCTCTTCGGCCGCTGGGGCGGCGAGGAGTTCATGGTGCTGCTGCCCGGAACCAGCCTGACCCAGGCCGTGGAGGCGGGCGAACGCCTGCGCCTGGCCATCGCCGGCCTGACCTTCACAGACGAAGCCGGGCAGCGCTTCTGTGTCACGGTCTCGATCGGCGTGGCCCACCTCGAACCTGGCGAAACCGCCGACAGCCTGACCGCGCGCGCCGACAAGGCGCTGTACGCCGCCAAGCACGCCGGGCGCAACCGCGTGCTGACCTACGAGCCGGGGCAGTCCCAGTTCAGCGCGCTCTGAGCGCCGCGTTAAGGACTGCCTAACGGGCCCTTGGGGAAATTCGAATGGCGGGGCGGGAAAGGCAGGCGCATGATCTGCGCCCATGAGCACACCTGACCTGAACCTGCTGCGCGACTGGGTCGGCCGCAGCGAGACGCGCGACGACCAGTTGACCGCCACGCCCGTGGCTGCCCTTTCTGCCACGCTGGACCGCGACGACCCTGCGCCCGTGCCGGGTACCGCCCTGCCGCCGCTGTGGCATTGGCTGTACTTCACGCCGCTCACGCGCCACAGCGAGATCGGCGAAGACGGCCATGCCAGACGCGGCGGCTTCCTGCCCCCCGTGCCCCTGCCGCGACGCATGTGGGCCGGCGGGCGCCTGGACTTTCTGCAGCCGCTGCGCGTGGGCGAACAGGTCACCCGCCTGTCCACGATCAAGGACGTGACGGTCAAGGAAGGGCGCAGCGGTTCGCTGGTCTTCGTCTGCGTGCGCCATGAGTTCAGCAACGCCCAGGGCCTGGCGCTGAGTGAAGAGCACGACATCGTCTACCGCGATGCGCCCCAGCCGGGCGCTCCCGCTCCCGAGCCCGTGGCGGCCCCGCGCGACGAGCAGTTCAGCCGCGAGATCGTGCCCGACCCCGTGCTGCTGTTCCGCTACTCGGCGCTCACCTTCAACGGCCACCGCATCCACTACGACCGCAGTTACGTGACGGGTGTGGAGGGCTACCCCGGCCTCATCGTGCACGGCCCGCTGATCGCCACCCTGCTGCTGGACCTGTTGCGCCGCCAGCTGCCGCACGCAACGGTGAAGCGCTTCAGCTTCAAGGCCGTGCGCCCCACTTTCGACATCCACCCCTTCACGGTCTGCGGCAAGACCGAGGGCAAGACCGTCACGCTCTGGGGCCGGGACCACGAGGGCTGGCTCACCATGCAGGGCACGGCAGAAATATGAAGCACCCCCGAGACGCTGCGCGTCTCCCCCTCACGGGGGCGCAGCCAGTGGCCCGGCAAAGCCGGTGCCACGGCTGCCTTGAATTTCTTTCCCCAAAAAAGATGAACCCACACCGATGAACAAGACCGACAAATACCAGGACATCCGCGACGCCGTGCGCGGCCTCTGTGCCCAGTTCCCCGACGAATACCACCGCAAGATCGACGCCGCGCGTACCTACCCCGAGGAGTTCGTTGATGCCTTGACAAAAGCCGGCTGGCTGGGCGCGCTGATCCCGCAGGAATACGGCGGCTCTGGCCTGGGCCTGACCGAGGCCTCGGTCATCATGGAAGAGATCAACCGCAGCGGCGGCAATGCCGGCGCCTGCCACGGCCAGATGTACAACATGGGCACCTTGCTGCGTCACGGCTCGAAAGAACAGAAAGAGCTGTACCTGCCGAAGATCGCGTCCGGCGAGTGGCGCCTGCAGTCCATGGGCGTGACCGAGCCCAGCACTGGCACCGACACCACCAAGATCAAGACCACGGCCGTGAAAAAAGGCGACCGCTACGTAGTCAACGGCCAGAAGGTCTGGATCTCGCGCGTGCAGCACTCGGACTTCATGATCCTGCTGGCACGCACCACAGCCTTGGCCGACGTGAAGAAAAAGAGCGAGGGCATGTCCATCTTCATGGTGGACCTGCGCCAGGCCGAGAAGGCGGGCCTGACCGTGCGGCCCATCCCCAATATGGTCAACCATGAGACCAACGAACTCTTCTTCGAGAACCTGGAGATCCCGGCCGAGAACCTGATCGGCCAGGAGGGCCAGGGATTCAAGTACATCCTCGACGGCCTGAACGCCGAGCGCACCCTGATCGCCGCCGAGTGCATAGGCGACGGCTACTGGTTCGTGGATCGGGTGACGAAGTACGTGAAGGACCGCGTGGTCTTCGGCCGCCCCACGGGCCAGAACCAGGGCGTGCAGTTCCCGATTGCCGAGAGCTACATCGAGGTGGAGGCCGCCAACCTCATGCGCTGGAAGGCTTGCGAGTTGTTCGACGCGCACCAGCCCTGCGGCGCCGAAGCGAACATGGCCAAGTACCTCGCGGCCAAGGCCTCGTGGGAGGCGGCCAACGTCTGCCTGCAGATGCATGGCGGTTTCGGTTTTGCCTGCGAATACGACATCGAGCGCAAGTTCCGCGAGACCCGCCTGTACCAGGTGGCACCCATCTCCACCAACCTGATCTTTTCCTACGTGGCCGAGCACCTGCTGGGCCTGCCCCGGAGTTTCTGATGAAGCCGCTCGAAGGCATCACCGTCGTCGCGCTGGAACACGCCATCGCCGCGCCCTTCTGCTCGCGTCAGCTGGCCGACCAGGGCGCGCGTGTCATCAAGGTCGAGCGCCCCGGGGTGGGCGACTTCGCGCGGGGTTACGACAGCCGCGTCAACGGCCTGTCCTCGCACTTCACCTGGACCAACCGTTCCAAGGAGAGCCTGGCGCTCGACCTCAAGCACGCCAGGGCCGGTGAAGTCATGGACAGGCTGCTGGCCCGCGCCGACGTGCTGGTGCAGAACCTGGCGCCCGGCGCCGCTGCGCGCATGGGCCTGTCCTTCGAAACCCTGCACGAAAAGTATCCCAAGCTCATCGTCTGCGACATCTCGGGATATGGCGACAGCGGTCCCTACCGCGACAAGAAGGCCTACGACCTGCTGATCCAGAGCGAAGCCGGTTTC
>JBEIPS010000114.1:0-5925 GCA_040376915.1 Hylemonella sp. | reverse complement strand
GGAGATGGCGGCCACCAGCAGGCTGGTCTGCACGCTGCTCCAGGTGGCCACCTGCCCCCAGACGGCGGCGCCGATGGCGCCGGAGCCCATCAGCGCCATCTGGTACATGGACATGCCCCGGGCGCGCACCCAGTTGGGCAGGGCCATCTGGGCCGACACGCTCAGGGAATTGGCCACCGTGATCCAGGCCACCCCGCCCAGGAACATGGTGGGCACCGCCACATAGACGTTGGGTGCAAAGGCCATCACCGCCATGGACGCAGCCTGCAAGGCGGTGCCGAAGACCACCCGCTGGTTGAGGTTCATGGCCTGGCGCATGCGTGGCAGGAAGAGCACGGCGAGCACCGCGCCCAGGCCCATGGCGGCCAGCAGCAGGGTGAAGGTGCCGGCGCCGCCGTCGGGCAGGCCGCGCGCGATCAGGGGCAGCAGGGCCAGCACGGCGGTGCAGTGGCTGTAGAACAGGGCGATGCGCAGCAGCACGACACGCAGCCGTGCCGAATGCGCGACGAACTGCAGGCCCACGCGCATGGCGCTGAAGAGTTTTTCGCGGCCCAGGGGGTGGGGTTTGTGCTCGCGGCGCCAGCGCATGATGGTGAAACCGGCGATCACGGAGAGGACGGCATTGAGCAGGAAGACGTAGAGCGTGCCGGCGCTGGCGATCAGGGCGCCCGCCACCAGCGGCCCGATGATGCGCGAGCCGTTCATGGCCGCGCCGTTGAGGGCCAGGGCCGCCGGCAGCTGGGTGCGCGGCACCAGCTCGGGCACGATGGCCGCGAACACCGGCCAGCGCATGGCCAGGCCGATGCCGTTGGCAAAGGTCAGCAGCAATAGCAGGGGCGGCGACATCCAGCCCCCAAGGATGGTCACGCACATCAGCAGGGCCACACCGGCGACCCAGAACTGGGTCAGGATGAAATAACGCCGGCGGTCCAGGATGTCGGCCATGGCCCCGCTGGGCAGGCCCAGCAGGAACACGGGCAGGGTGGAGGCGGTCTGCACCAGGGCCACCCAGATGGGGGTGGTGGTCAGCGAGGTCATCATCCACGCGGCCGCGACATCGTTCATCCACATGCAGACATTGGCGGTCAGCCAGGTGGCCCACAGCATGCGGAACACCGGCAGGCGTAGCGGGGCCAGGGCGGACGGGGGGGCGATGTCGGCGGGAGCGGGGGGCGTCATCGGGGCGGAAGGTCTGACACAGAGCAGGGGCAGCCGGGAGCCCCTATTCTGTCAGGCAGCCAGTTCCCTGCGCGCAGCGCTGTTGTAAAGGTCGAGGCAGCGCTCGCGCCAGGCGTGGACCGGGTCATCGGCGAGCAGCAGCTCGAAAGGGCTGCTGGTGCGTGCCCACATGAAACCGCCAAAGGCCAGGTAGTCGGCATAACCCGGCTGTTCACCGGCGATGTAAGGGTGCTGGCCCAGGGCCAGGCGCATGGGCTGCAGGCTCTTGCGGAAGGCGTCCACGCGTTCTTCGCGGCCGGCCTGCAGCTCTTCCAGCGTGGTCTTGTACATCTTTTCGCGCGAGGCGCGGAAATAGGCCTGGTCGGCCGGGTCCAGGCCGTCGTGCAGGTCCTTGAGGACCAGGCGCGCGATGCCGCCGTGCACCGTGGTCTGCGCCCAGTACTGGAAGAACTTGAGCACGTGGCCCTCGGCACCGGCGGGGATCAGGCGCGGTGTGTCGGGAAAAGCCGTGTCCAGGTACTGCACGATGGCCCAGCTGTCGGTGACGAGCTGGCCCGCATGGCCGAGGGTGGGGATGGTGAGCTTGTCGCCGCCGCTGTGGATGCTGGGGATGTCGCCGAAGAGCACGTCGCGCACTTCGAAGGCCAGGCCCTTGTGCAGCAGGGCCATGCGCACGCGCCAGCTGTTGGGGCTGAAGTGGGCGCGTTTCGCGTTGACGAGGTCGTACAGCAGCATGGTGGGGCTCGCTTCGTGGGGTTCAGGCGCGGCGCAGGCTGCGTGCCGCGAACATCAGCAGGCAGGCGGCCAGGAAGGCCCCCAGTGCGTGCTGCCAGGGCTGGTTGATGGCAAAACCCATCTCGTCGGTCCACAGCACGTAAAGGCTGTAGAGGCCGAGCAGGGCCACGCCGCGCATCAGCCAGGCTTGCGGGCGCAGATGACGCTCGGGGATGCGCGCGGCCAGCCAGGCGCCGGTCATGCCGCTGAGCAGGCCGACGGCCGCGCCGACGGCGGCATCGGCCGGCCAGTGCGCGCCCACCGCGATGCGCGAGCAGGCCACGCCGAAGGCAAAGACAAAAAGCCAGAGCCAGCGCAGGCGTTGCCGGGGTGCCATGGCGAAATAGATGGCGGCGGCGCCGGCGAAGGCCGTGATGCTGTGGCCCGAGGGCATGGAGGCGATGAAGAGCGGTTCGCCGATGACGTGGATGCCCTCCAGGCCCAGCACTTCCAGCGGGCGCGGGTTGTCGGCCACGTTCTTGCCCAGGCGCGTGAACACACCGGCCAGGGGGGCGGCACATAGCCAGGCCAGGACGATGCGCGGCGCGCGCCACAGCGCGGGCGCGGTGGCCGCGTAGATGGCCCAGCCGGTGCCGAAGAGCGAGAGCAGGGCCCACAGGCCGTCCGGCAGCACCATGAAGGCGCGGTTGAGCGCGCGGAAGACGGCGGGTTCGTACAGGCCCAGCCACAGGGGCGCGGTCAGCGCGGCCACGATGAAGGGGATGGCCCAGTGCCAGGGGGCGATGCGACGTTCGGCTTCGACGTGGTTCATGGGTGTTCAGGAGGCGTCCTGGCGGCGCGGCGCGGGCTTGCCGCCCCAGCCGTGGCACAGGTAGAGGCGGAAGCTCGAGATGGGGCGCCCGGCATGCCGCACTGCAAAGCTGTCGCCCTGCTCGCAGCGTTCGAACATGCCTTCGCCGACAGGCAGCTGGTGTGCCATCTGCGACCAGTCCAGCAGCACGGCGCTGGCACCCAGGGGCAGGGGGCCGGTCCAAAGCGAGAACTGGTCGAAATCCGGTGCCAGCACATGCACGGGCATGGGGCGGGCGTACCAGGCAAAGCGGCTGGCCAGCGTCCAGTTCTGCACGGCCAGGCGGGGGATGTTGTTGTCGCGTGCGAGCTGCGAGGCGCGCGCACCGGCTTCGTCCCAGCCGTAGAAGTCGGTGAAGGGGTTGAGCATCTCGGGCTCTTTGCTCTCGGGCGCTTCGGCGGCGATCCAGGGCGGCCCGGCCAGCAGCATGAGCACGTACATGCCCCCGGTGAACAGGGCCTGCAGGCCGCCCAGCAGCCAGATCAGCTTGCGCCGCCCACCGGCCCACAGGGCAGCCAGGCCCAGGCCGGCAAAGGGCGCCAGGGCCACCCAGGCCGGTGCCGTCCAGTGCGGCAGGCTGGAGCCGCCGCCCGAGAGATAGGCCAGCACCGCGAAGGGCAGGGCAGCGAAGGCCAGCAGCCAGGACTGGGCGGGGTCCAGCTCGAAGCCGCCCAGTACCTTGTGGCGCAGTCCGAACATGCCCCGGACCATGAGCGGGTAGAGCAGGGCCTGGGCCAGCAGGAAGACCAGCAGCGGGCCGATCTGCCAGTGGCTGCCCTTGCCGTGCTTGAGCTGGTAGGTGAAGGAGATCCATTCGTGCTGCGCGTTCCACACGAAAACGGGCGCCACCAGCGCCACGGCCAGCAGCAGGGCGATCCAGGGGCCGGCTTGCCTGAGCAGGCGCAGGCCGTGGGCGGCCAGCAGGCAGGCGATGACCGGCAGCGCGGCGAAGATGGCCGTGTATTTGGAGAGACCGGCCAGGCCCAGCAGGGCGCCCAGCAGCAGCCAGTCAGGCAGGCGCCGGGCCACGCTGTCGTCGAGCATGCGCAGGGTCTGCCACAGGATGGCCGCAGTGAACAGCATCAGCAGGGTGTCGGGCAGCAGGCCGATGCCCAGGATGTGCAGCACCGGCGCCAGGCTGTAGGCGGCCACGGCCCACAGGCCGGCGGCATCGATGCTGCCCGCGGCCGGTACCAGCAGGGTGTGCAGGCGGCGCGCGGTGTTGTGGATGAACAGCGCGGTCAGCACCCACAGGGCTTCGGGGACCAGGCGCAGCAAGCCCTCGGGTGCGTCCAGCGCCACCAGGGGCCACTGCACCCAGCCCACCAGGGGCGGGTGGTCGTAATAACTGAGGGCGAGGTTGGCGCCGTAGAGCGCGTAGTGCGCTTCATCACCCGACAGGCCCAGCACCCAGCCCAGCACGAAATGCAGCAGGCTGTGGCCCAGCAGGAGCAGGGCCAGGATGTGGGAGGGGCGCAGGGTGGCGGACACGGGTGTTCTCGGGGGCGGGACCGTGAAGTCTAAACGAGGGGCGGCGCTAAACTGCAAGCCATGGAAGCGAAATCCGTGGGCGGCGCCCCGTCCGCCATCGACCCCACCCGCTGCCCCCTGTGCGGCCAGCCCAATGCCTGCGCCAACCAGCTGGCGCGTGCCACCGGCGTGGCCCAGCCGGCCTGCTGGTGCACCGCTGCGACCTTCCCGCCCGAGCTGCTGGCACGCGTGCCCGCCGAGGCGCAGCGCAAGGCCTGCATCTGCGCCGCCTGCGCGGGCGCCATGCTGCGCTGAGGCGGTCTACTTGGCGCCGTCGATGATCCAGCGCATCAGCGCTTCACATTCTTCCTGGCTCATGCGTTCGTGCGCAGCAATGTGGGCGAACAGGCCACCTGCGCGCAGCTTGTCGGCCAGTTGGCGCGGCGCATCGGCCTGGCCGCGGTAACGCGCATAGTCGGCGGCCAGCTGGGCCATGCTGGGGGCGCTGCGCCGTGGCGGATCGCCATGGCAGCTGTAGCAGCCCTTGTCCAGCGCAAGCTGCGAACTGGCCTGGACCGGCAAGGCGGCCAGCCATGGAAGGAGGAGGGGGAGAAGGTGGCGCGGTGTCATGTTTCCATGGTGCCACCAAGGCAGGCCGCCTGCTAGCATCAGGCTCCCGTCATCCCGGACCTACGCCCTGTCATGACCCGCAGCAACGAAGAACAACGCCAGGCCCGGCGTTCGACCTGGATCAGCGTCTGGGTCAATGTGTTCCTGGCCGGCGCCCAGGTGGTGATCGGGGTGTTTGCCCGGTCCCAGGCCCTGATCGCCGACGGTCTGCATTCCCTGTCCGACCTCGTGGCCGATGGCGTGGTGTTGTTTGCCGCGCGCCATTCCCATGCCGAGGCCGACGCCGAACACCCCTATGGCCATGCGCGCTTCGAGACGGCCGCCTCGCTGGCCATCGGCCTGATCCTGCTGGCCACGGGCGTGGGCATGGTGTGGACGGCCGGGGTCAAGCTGCACGAGGGCCAGAACCTGGGCGCCGTGCACCCGCTGGCACTGGTGGCCGCCCTGATCACGCTGGTCGCCAAGGAGGGGCTGTTTCGCTACATGCGGCGCGTCGGTGAACAGCTCAAGAGTTCCATGCTGATCGCCAACGCCTGGCACGCGCGCGCCGACGCGGCCTCGTCCCTGGTGGTGGCGCTGGGCATAGGCGCCAATCTGCTGGGGTATCACAGCATGGACGCGGTGGCGGCGGTCATCGTGGGTTTCATGATCGTCAAGGCCGGCTGGGATTTCTCGGTGGATGCCTTCCACAGCCTGACCGACCACGCCCTGGACCCCGGCGAGATCGAGCGCATCCGCCGCACGGTGCAGGCCATCGATGGCGTGCTGGACGTGCACAACCTGCGCACGCGGCGCATGGGTGACTGGGCCGTGATCGACATGCATGTGGAAGTGGGCACGCATCTCTCCGTGTCCGAGGGCCACTACATTGCCGAGCAGATCGCCGCGCAGGTCAAGTCCGCGCACCGCGTGGCCGAGTGCACGGTGCACATCGACCCCGGCACCGTGCGCCACCTGGCCCGGGTGCTGGCGCTGCCGCCGCGGGACCAGGTGCAGGCCCGTGTGCAGGAGCTGCTGCGCGAGACACCGGCCGCGCTGCGCCTGCACTATCTGGAAGGCGG
>JBEIPS010000076.1:0-10235 GCA_040376915.1 Hylemonella sp. | reverse complement strand
CGATTGACGGTCACGCCGCCCACGGGGTGGTTGAAAGCCAGGCCCACGGCGATACGCGCCATGTTCATGCCCTGCTCGGCCTCGGGGAAGGAGCAGCCGATGATGGCGTCCTCGATGGCCTTGGGGTCCAGCGTGGGCACCTGCAGCATGGCGCTCCGGATGGCGGCGACCAGCAGGTCGTCCGGACGGGTGTTGCGGAAGAAGCCGCGGCCCGAGCGGCCGATGGGCGTGCGCGTGGCGGCAACGATGTAGGCGTCTTGAACTTGTTTCATGATGATTCCTTTGCAGCCAATCAGTTACGCACGGGCTTGCCGGTCGACAGCATGCCCATGATGCGCTCCTGGGTCTTGGGATGGACGATGAGCGCGCAGAAGGCCTGGCGCTCCAGGGCCATCAGGTATTCCTCGCTCACCAGCGTGCCGGCGTCGACATCACCGCCGCAGACCACGTTGGCGATCAGGGTGGCGATGTGGAAGTCGTGCGCGCTGACGAAACCGCCGTCGCGCATATTGACCAGCTGGGCCTTGATGGTGGCCAGGCCGTTGCGACCCGCCACCGGGAACAGGCGCTTGTGCGGAGCACGCCAGCCGCCCTGGTACATGGCACGGGCCTCGTTGAGCGCGGTGTAGAGCAGTTCGTCCTTGTTGGGCACGACGAGGTCGCTGTCCAGCAGGTAACCCAGCTTGCGCGACTCCAGCGCGCTGGTGCCCACCTTGGCCATGGCCGCAGCGGTGAAACCCTCGGTCAGGAAAGGCAGGATGTCCTTGCCCGTGGAGGCAGCCATGTTCTCGGCCGCGCGGCGTGCGATATAGGTCAGGCCGCCGGCGCCGGGGATCAGGCCCACACCCACCTCGACCAGGCCGATGTAAGACTCCATCGCCACGACACGGCGCGCTGAATGCACGGCCAGCTCGCAGCCGCCGCCCAGGGCCATGCCGCGCACGGCCGACACCACGGGCACACCGGCATAGCGGATGCGTAACATGAGGTTCTGCAGCTCCTGCTCTGCGCCGTCGATGGCGCTGACGCCGGCGATCATGAAAGCGGGCAGCATGGCCTGCAGGTCGGCACCCACGCTGAAGGGCTCGTCACCCGACCAGATCACCATGCCCTGGTACTGCTGCTCGGCGAGTGCGACACCGCGCGCCAGGCCTTCGGCCACGTCCGGGCTGATCGCGTGCATCTTGCTCTTGATGCTGGCGATCAGCACGCTGCCACTGGCAGCGGCAACGTTCTCGTCCAGTGTCCACAGGCGGATCGCCGCGTCTTCGAACAGGGTCTTGCCCGCCGTCTTGTAGTCGGGCGAACCGTCACCGCGCAGGCTTTCGCGGAAGTACTGGATGCCATAGACCGGCAGCTGGCGGCGCGGCTGGAACTTGCCGGTCGTCGGGTTGAAGGAACCCTCGGGCGTGTGCACGCCACCGGCCTTGGCCACGGGGCCTTCGAAGACCCACTTGGGCAGCGGCGCCTTGCTCAGCGCCTTGCCGGCATCGATGTCTTCCTGGATCATCTTGGCCACTTCGAGCCAGCCGGCTTCCTGCCAGAGTTCGAAGGGGCCCTGTTTCATGCCGAAGCCCCAGCGCATGGCCAGGTCCACATCGGCTGCGGTGTCGGCGATGGTGGCCAGGTGCACGGCCGCGTAGTGGAAGCTGTTGCGCAGGATGGCCCAGAGGAAGCGGCCCTGCGCGCCCTCGGCGTTGCGCAGCAACTTGAGGCGTTCACCGGCCGGCTTCTTGAGCATGCGCTCGTAGACCGCATCAGCCTTCTCGCCGCCGGGCACGTATTCCTTGCCGGCCAGATCGAAGCGCAGGATGTCGCGGCCGACCTTCTTGTAAAAACCGGCCTTGCTCTTCTGGCCCAGGTTGCCCATCTCGATCAGGGTCTTGAGCACGGGCGGGGTGCCAAAGCTGGCGTAGAAAGGATCGCTCTTCTCGTCCAGGTTGTCCTGCAGGGTCTTGACCACGTGGGCCATGGTGTCCAGGCCCACCACGTCGGCGGTGCGGAAGGTGCCGGAACTGGCGCGGCCCAGCTTCTTGCCCGTGAGGTCGTCCACCACGTCGTAGCTCAGGCCGAAGTTCTCGACCTCCTTCATCGTGGCCAGCATGCCGGCGATGCCGACGCGGTTGGCGATGAAGTTGGGCGTGTCCTTGGCGCGCACCACGCCCTTGCCCAGGCCGCTGGTGACGAAGGTCTCGAGCTGGTCCAGGATGATGGGCTGGGTGGTGGGTGTGGCGATCAGCTCCACCAGGTACATATAACGCGGCGGGTTGAAGAAGTGGATGCCGCAGAAACGCGGCTTGATGGCTTCGGGCAGCACCTCGCTCAGCTTGGTGATGGACAGGCCCGAGGTGTTGGACGCGACGATGGCGTGCTTAGCCACAAAGGGCGCGATCTTCTTGTAGAGATCGAGCTTCCAGTCCATGCGCTCGGCGATGGCCTCGATGACGAGGTCGCAGTCCTTGAGCAGACCCAGGTTCTCTTCGTAGTTGGCCGCCTGGATCAGGCTGGCATCGTCGGCCACGCCCAGCGGCGAAGGCTTGAGCTTCTTGAGGTTGTCGATGGCCTTGGTGACGATGCCGTTTTTCGGGCCTTCCTTGGCCGGCAGGTCGAACAGGACGACCGGCACCTTGACATTGACCAGATGGGCGGCGATCTGCGCGCCCATCACGCCGGCACCTAGCACGGCAACTTTTCTGACTTGGAATCGAGACATGGTTGTCTTCCTGGTTAACAGTTCTTACTGGACGCGGATCCAGACCTGGGTCCGGTAGAAGGGGCCGACATAGCCCCGGATCTGCAATTTGCTGCCGCCTTCGAGCGGGGTCATGCGCAGCGTGTAGTTCTTGCCGTTCTCGGGGTCCAGGATCTTCCCGGATTCCCACACGTCGGCGTCTTCGGCCTTTTTCGCCCCGCGGATGATCTCCAGCCCGACCTTGGCCTTGCCCTTGCGGTCATCGGTGCAGAGATCGCAGTTGGGCTGGTCCGAAGTCACGAGCGCACGCTCCACGACACCGCTGAGCGCACCATCGGCGCCCGCACGGATGCGGATCTCCGCCTTGGCCGTGCCGGTCTTGTCATCGATGCTGCGCCACAGGCCCACGGGTGTGGCCTGGGCCAGCGTCGCCGTCGTGGCCAACAGCAGCAGCATGCCCGCCACCCAGGCCAGGGCACCCGTGGAACCGGCTTTGCCGGGCCACTGGGTGCGCCCTCCTGGGAGGGAGGCGCCGCAGGCGCTTCGGGAGGGCATCATTTCTTAGGCCAGGGCCAGGTCGGTGTCCATCAGGACCTTGGAACCGGCACGGGCGGTGCGCATCAGCGACGCGGTCTCGGGGAAGAGCTTGGCGAAGTAGAAGCGCGCGGTCTGCAGCTTGGCCTGGTAGAAGGGGTCGGTGTTGCCAGCGGCAATTTCCTTCAGCGCCACGGAAGCCATGCGGGCGAAGAAATAACCGAACACCAGGTGGCCGGCCACGCGCAGGTAGTCCACCGCGGCGGCGCCCACTTCGTCGGGGTTCTGGAAACCCTTGAAACCGACTTCGGTGGTGAACTTGGTCATCTGGTCGCCCAGGTAGGCCAGGGGGTTGATGAACTCGGCCATCTTCTCGTTCACGCCTTCGGCTTCGACCAGCTGGCCCACCAGCTTGCCGAACTTCTTGAGCGTGGCGCCGTTGTTGCCCAGGATCTTGCGGCCCAGCAGGTCCAGCGACTGCACGGTGTTCGTGCCTTCGTAGATCATGTTGATGCGGGCATCGCGCACGAACTGCTCCATGCCCCACTCCTTGATGTAGCCGTGGCCGCCGAAAACCTGCTGGCACATCACGGTGGCTTCAAAGCCGTTGTCGGTCAGGAAGGCCTTGATGATGGGGGTCAGCAGGGCCAGCATCTCGTCGCTGTCCTTGCGCACCTTCTCGTCGGGGTGGTACAGGTGCTGGTCCAGCAGCAGAGCGCAGTAACAGGCCAGGGCACGGCCGCCTTCGGCATAGGCCTTGGCGGTCAGCAACATCTTGCGCACGTCGGGGTGCACGATGATGGGGTCGGCGTCCTTGTCCTTGGCCTTGGTGCCCGACAGGCTGCGCATCTGGATGCGGTCCTTGGCATAGGCCAGGGCGTTCTGGTAAGCCACCTCGGTCAGGCCCAGGGACTGGTTGCCCACGCCCAGGCGCGCGGCATTCATCATCACGAACATGGCCTGCAGGCCCTTGTTGGGCTGGCCCACCAGGGTGCCGACGGCGTTTTCCATGATCATCTGGCAGGTGGAGTTGGCGTGGATGCCCATCTTGTGCTCCAGGCCGCCGCAATAGATGCCGTTGCGCGTGCCCAGGGAACCGTCGGCCTTCACGTTGTACTTGGGCACGGCAAACAGGCTGATGCCCTTGCTGCCCTTGGGTGCGTCGGGCAGGCGGGCCAGCACCAGATGCACGATGTTCTCGGCCAGGTCGTGTTCACCGGCGCTGATGAAGATCTTGGCGCCATTGAGCTTGTACGTGCCATCGGCCTGGGGCTCGGCCTTGCTGCGCAGCATGCCCAGGTCGGTACCGCAATGGGGTTCGGTCAGGCACATGGTGCCGGTCCACTCACCGCTGACCAGCTTGGGCAGGTAGAGTTTCTTCTGCTCGTCGGTGCCGTGGGCGTGCAGGGCCTCGTAGGCGCCGTGCGAGAGGCCGGGGTACATGGTCCAGGCCTGGTTGGCCGAGTTCATCATTTCGTAGATGCACTGGTTCAGCACAAAGGGCAAGCCCTGCCCGCCGTAGTCCGGGTCGCAGCTCAGCGCGGCCCAGCCGCCTTCCACGTACTGGGCATAGGCCTGCTTGAAGCCCTTGGGCGCGGTGACCTCGTGCGTGGTCTTGTCCAGTTTGCAGCCCTCTTCGTCGCCGCTGATGTTGAGCGGGAAGATCACGTTGGCGGCGAACTTGCCACCTTCTTCGAGCACCGCGTTGATGGTGTCGGCATCGGTGTCGGCGTGGCGCGGGATCTGCTTGAGCGTTTCCGTGGCATTGAGCACTTCGTGCATCACGAACTGCATGTCGCGCAGGGGCGGGTTGTAGCTGGGCATGGCTTTACTCCTGTTTGGATTGGGTGAGGGATTTGCGGATGGGCCTGACGATGGCAGCCTTGGGTGTCACGGTCTTGACCGCTTTGCTGTCGGCACCGTAACGGGCCAGGATCTGCTCGAAGGCCTTGTTGGCGCGTTCGAGCGATCCGGGGGTCTTGAGAAAACGGGCTTCGTAGTGCACGGCCAGGATCAGGGCGTGGATCTCGAAACCGATCTGGCGTTCGTCGGCATCAGGGGCGAGCTGCCCCTCCTCCTTGGCCTGCACCACAGCGCGCTGCACGGCGGCCAGCCAGGTCTTGACCGAGCTGGCCAGGGCGTCGCGCACGGGGCCGGGGCGGTCGTCGAAGTCGACAGCGCCGCTGATGAAGATGCAGCCGGACTGGATTTCCACGGTCACGCGCTTCATCCAGTTGGAGAACAGGGCCTGCAGGCGGGGCAGACCGCGTGCGCCCTGCAGGGCCGGATAGAAGATTTCCTGCTCGAAGCGGCTGAAATACTCGCGGATGACCGAGATCTGCAGCTCCTCGCGCGAGCCAAAATGGGCGAACACGCCGGACTTGCTCATGCCCGTGACCTCGGCCAGCACGCCTATGCTCAGACCCTCCAGGCCGGTCTGGGCAGCCAGGCCCAGCGCGGCGTCTATGATGGTCAGCTTGGTCTGCTGGCCTTTGTGCAGGGCTCGGCCATCGCGGATCTTCTCGCGGGGAGTCGTACTGCGCTGCGGTTTGCTGGCCGGTGAGGCGAGGGACATGGTGGGCAAAATAAAACGAACGGTCGTGCTATTTTGCATGAAAAAACCCGTCCGTCAATCCATCGGCCCAAAAAGATTGCGCCGGCACGGTGCCGGCGTCCTTCAGGGCCCCTAGCGCTTGAAGGAAACCACGCGCTGGGTCTGGGTGCCCAGACCCTCGATGCCCAGGGTCATGACATCCCCGGCCTTCAGGAAACGCTGGGGTTTCATGCCCAGGCCCACGCCGGGCGGGGTGCCGGTGATGATGACATCGCCCGGCATCAGGGTCATGTATTCGCTCAGGTGGCTGACGATCCTGGCCACGCTGAAGATCATGGTCCTGGTGTTGCCAGTCTGCATGCGCTGGCCGTTGACGTCCAGCCACATGGCGAGCTTCTGGGGGTTGGGGATCTCGTCCCTCGTCACCACCCAGGGCCCCAGGGGGCCAAAGGTGTCGCAGCCCTTGCCCTTGTCCCATTGGCCGCCGCGCTCCAGCTGGAATTCGCGCTCGCTGACGTCGTTGGACAGGCAGTAGCCGGCCACATGGTCCAGCGCGGCCTTCTGTGTGACGTAACGGGCCTGCTTGCCGATCACCACGCCCAGCTCCACCTCCCAGTCACCCTTGACCGAGCCGCGGGGCAGCATGACGTCGTCGTCCGGGCCCTGGATCGAGCTGATGGTCTTGGTGAAGACGATGGGCTCCTTGGGAATGGGCATGCCGGCTTCCTTGGCATGGTCGCTGTAGTTCAGGCCGATGGCGATGAACTTGCCGATGCCAGCCACCGGACAACCCATACGCGGCTTGCCGCGCACCAGGGGCAGCTTGTCGGTCTTGAGCTTGAGCAGCTTGGCGAGCACGGCGTCCGTCAACTGGGCCGGACCCAGATCCGGCAGCACGGCGCTGAGATCACGCAGCTTGCCGGCCGCATCGATGATGCCGGGCTTTTCCCGACCCGGATTGCCATAACGCACGAGTTTCATGAAGTCTCCTTGTTTTTTGGGGCCCGGCGCAAGAGCCGCGCGGCTACCCCGCTCAGCGCAGCATCTGGCCCAGGCTGGCGTCCAGATGCTCGGTAGGCAGGCGGCGGAAACCCGAGCGCGCAAAACGCTGCAGGCGCCCCACCACAAAAGCCGTGAGCACCGAGGACTGCACCTGGGCGTCAGCCGTGGGGGTCATCGAGCCGCCGGGGGCGCCGTCGCGCAGGCATTGCTTGAGCGTAGCTTCAATCTTGTCGAAGAACTGGTTCATGCGCTGCTGCAGGCGCTCGTTCTCGAACACCAGGGCGTCGCCCACCATGACACGCACCATGCCGGGGTTCTTCTCGGCGAACTGCAGCAGCATGGTGACGACCTTGCCCGCGTGGCGGCCGCCTGCGGCGGGGTCGGTGGCGGCGGCTTCGCGCTCGGCGATCTGGCCCACCAGGGTGAACACGGCCTGCTCTATGAATTCGATCAGGCCTTCGAACATCTGCGCCTTGCTGGCGAAATGGCGGTACAGGGCAGCTTCGCTCACCTCCAGCTTGGCGGCCAGGGCCGCGGTGGTGATGCGCTCGGCGCCCGGCTGTTCCAGCATGCTGGCCAGGGCCTGCAGGATCTGGACACGGCGCTCGCCCGGCTTGGGACGCTTGCGGACCGGGGTTTCGGCGGCAGCGGGGGTGGTGTTTTCGGCGTCAGACATGGTGTTCGGAAATCCCTTTTCTTGATTCTCGCACAGGCCCGCTTAGGGGTTTTTCCTCAGTGGTCGCCCACTCTCTTGCGCGCCGATCAGCCGTGCGACCACGCTCAATGGGAACGGATCATGGTCCCGTAGGCCTGGTCGGTCAGGATCTCCAGCAGCATGGCGTGCGGTACGCGGCCGTCAATGATGTGCACGGCGTTCACGCCGCTCTTGGCCGCATCCAGCGCCCCGGCAATCTTGGGCAGCATGCCGCCCGAGATGGTGCCGTCGGCCACCAGTTCGTCGATGCGCTTCATGGTCAGCTCGGTCAGCAGCTGGCCCTGCTTGTCCAGCACGCCGGGGATGTTGGTCAGCATCAGCAGCTTCTCGGCCTGCAGCACCGTGGCCAGCTTGGCAGCCACCACGTCGGCGTTGATGTTGTAGCTCTCGTTGTGCTCGCCGAAGCCTATGGGGCTGACGACCGGGATGAAGGCGTCGTCCTGCAGGGCCTTGACCACGCTGGGGTCGATGGACTCGATATCACCGACCAGGCCGACGTCATGCACCTTGGAGGGGTCGGTGGCGTCCACCATCCTGAGCTTTTTGGCGCGGATCAGGCCGCCGTCGCGCCCGGTCAGGCCCACGGCCTTGCCGCCAGCCTGGTTGATCAGGCCCACGATGTCCTGCTGCACCTCGCCGGCCAGCACCCATTCGACCACCTCCATGGTCTCGGGGTCGGTCACGCGCATGCCCTGGATGAACTCCCCCTTCTTGCCCAGGCGCTTGAGCGCCGTCTCGATCTGGGGGCCGCCGCCGTGCACCACCACCGGGTTGATGCCCACCAGCTTGAGCAGCACCACGTCCTCGGCAAAGGCGGCCTGCAGGGCCGGGTCGGTCATGGCATTGCCGCCGTACTTGATGACCATGGTCTTGCCATGGAAGCGGCGGATATAGGGCAGCGCCTGGGCCAGGATCTGGGCCTTGTCGCGCGGGAGGATGGGGGTGTCGGTCATTGTCGGGTCGGGCGGGAATCTGTCTATGGATTGTGCCCGATCAGCCCGCCGTACCCGCCTGGAAACCGTGCACGCAAACCTGCAGCACGGCCCGGATGCCGGCCTCGTCATCTGCCTCTGCGGCCCGGCGCAAAAGGTCGAGCTGCCCGGCCAGTTCCTGCCAGGGCAGGAGGTCTTCGTGGGCCTTCATGATGCGCGGATGGCCGGTCGGCGTGGGGTTGTCGCCGATCAGCAGCTCCTCATACAGCTTTTCGCCGGGGCGCAGGCCCGTGACGGCGATCTCGATGTCGCCATGCGGGTTGCCCGTGTCGCGCACGGTCAGTCCGGACAACTCCACCATGCGTCGCGCCATGTCCAGGATGCGCACTGGCTCACCCATGTCCAGCACGAACACCTCACCCCCGCCAGCCATGGCGCCGGCCTGCAGCACCAGCTGGGCAGCCTCAGGAATGGTCATGAAATAGCGTGTCACGTCCGCATGTGTGACGGTCAAAGGCCCTCCCGCGGCCAGCTGGCGGCGAAACAGCGGCACCACGCTGCCGCTGGAACCCAGCACATTGCCAAAGCGCACCATGCTGAAACAGGTCGGGCCGGCCTCGGTGGCCAGGGCCTGCAGCACCAGCTCGGCCATGCGTTTGCTCGCGCCCATGACATTGGTAGGGCGCACGGCCTTGTCGGTCGAGACCAGTACAAAGCGTGCAACTCCTGCGGCCTGGGCCGCACGTGCCATGTTCAGCGTACCAAATACGTTGTTGCGTATGCCTTCGGCGGGATTGGACTCCACCAGGGGCACATGTTTGTAGGCGGCAGCATGGTAGACCGTGTGCGGGCGGTGCGCACGGCAGATTTCATGGAGCCGCGCCTCCTGGTTCACACTGCCCAGCAGGGGCACCAGCTCGGTCGCGCCACCCAGTTCCGCACAGACTGCCAGCAACTCCTGATGAATGCTGTAGAGCGCGAACTCGCTGTGGTCGAGCAGAAGCAGCCGACTGGGCTGCTGCCGCAGGATCTGGCGGCACAACTCGCTGCCTATGCTGCCGCCAGCCCCCGTGACCAGCACGACCATCCTGGCCAGGTCCCGGGCCAACAATTCGGCGCTGGGCGGCACGGGGTCACGCCCGAGCAGATCTTCGATATCGAGTTCACGAAAGTCCTGCACGGTGACACGGCCGCTGGTGAGATCCGACATGCCCGGCAAGGTCCGGATATGCAAGGGCAGATGCCGCAGGCTTTCGATGATGCGGTTGCGGCGTTCACGTGTGACGCTGGGCAGGGCCAGCAGGATGTCGGTCACTCCCTCCCGCTCTACCAGCTCAGGCACGTCCTGGCTGGCATGGACCGGTGCACCATTGATGCTGCGGCCGACCTTGGCCGGGTCATCATCCACGAAGCCGACGAGTGCGTACTGGCCACTCATGCCCAGTGCGGCTGCGGTCTGCGCTCCGGCCAGCCCGGCGCCATAGATCAGGAAACGGCCCTGGCCCTCCTGTGTGCGCCCCAAACCGGCCAGCCAGAAGCGCGCCAGTGCACGGCTGCCGCCGACCAGCAGCAGGAAAATCAGGGGCTGCAATACCCCCAGGCTGCGCGGCACGTTGGTCCAGCGCGCCCACAGCAGTACGCCCAGCAGCAACAGCCCGTAGATCCCGACGGCCTTGGCCGTGGTCAGCAGCGCTGCCTGCCCGGTATAACGAAAAATGGCACGGTACAGGCCCAGACGCACGAACACCGGAATGGCCAGCAGCGGTGCCAGCACATAGACCCGCAACTGCATCTCATCCGGCCAGT
>JBEIPS010000060.1:0-12878 GCA_040376915.1 Hylemonella sp. | reverse complement strand
CCGTCAGCAGGGCATGGTTGATGCAGCCCAGGCGCAGGCCCACGACCAGCACCACGGGCAAGCCCAGCTGGCGGGCCAGGTCCGAAGTGTCGTAGCCATGGGTCAGCGGCACGCGCCAGCCCCCCACACCCTCGACCACCAGGGCCTCGGCCTGGGCGCGGACTTTTTCGTAGCTGGCAATGATGTGGCGCGGCTCGATCAGCACGCACTCCAGCGCCGCCGCGATATGCGGGGCGGCCGGCGTGCGCAGCAGGTAGGGTGTGGTCAGTTCGCGCGGCAGCTTGAGCGGGGCCGCGTCGTGGAGCCGGTCCACGTCTTCGTTGTGCCAGACACCGTCGCGCAATTCGGCGCCGGCGGCGATGGGTTTCATGCCAGCAGCCCGAACCCCGGCCTGGCCCAGGGCAAACAGCAGGGCGCTGCTGATGAGGGTCTTGCCGATCTCGGTGTCGGTGCCGGTAACAAAGCAGGAAAAGGCGGGCATGGTGTCAGGCGGGGTTCACTTCAGTTTGTGCGATGGTGTGCAAGGCGTCCAGCAGGCGCGCCACATCGTCGTGGGTGTGCGTGGCCGACAGCGTGAAACGCAGGCGTGCCGTGCCCACCGGCACGGTGGGCGCGCGGATGGCTGAGACCCAGAGCCCCTGGTCCAACAGGGCCTGCGCCGCAGCCAGCACCTCGGCATTGCCGCCGATCACCAGCGGCTGGATCGGCGTATCGGAAGCCAGATGCGCCCAGCCCTGGCGCAGCGGCATGCCCTTGAGCTGGTGACGCAGCAGGTCCAGCTGCGCGCGGCGCTGCTGTCCTTCCCGGCTGGCTATCAGGGCGATGCTGGTCAGTAGGGCATGGGCCAGCGCCGGCGCGGCGGCGGTCGTGTAGATATAGGGCCGGGCCCGCTGCACCAGCCAGTCAATCACGGTCTCATGCGCGGCCACAAAGGCGCCGCCGACACCCGCGGCCTTGCCCAGGGTGCCCATATAAACCAGCTGCGGCGAGCGCAGCTTGAAATGCTCCAGCGCGCCGCGGCCGTTTTCGCCCAGCACGCCAAAGCCGTGCGCATCGTCGACCACCAGCCAGGCGCCATGGCGCTCGCACAGGGCCAGGATCTGCGGCAGGGGGGCGACGTCGCCGTCCATGCTGAAGACGCTGTCCGTGACGACGATCCTGGTCTTCGCCTGGCTGGCCGCCAGCGCCACGTCCAGCGCGGCGACATCGTTGTGTCCGTAGACCGTCACCTTGGCCCGCGCCAGCCGAGTGCCGTCGATGATGGAAGCGTGGTTCAGCGCATCCGAAAAAATCTCGGCCTCGCCCGGCGTGGCTGCGACCAGGGCCGTGAGCACGGCCAGGTTGGCCATGTAGCCGGTGCTGAAGTAGAGCGCCCGTGCGCGCTCCAGATGCGGCGCCTCGAAAGCGGCCAGGCGCTCCTCCAGCTCTTCATGGGCCTTCGAATGTCCGCTGACCAGATGCGAGGCGCCGCTGCCGGCACCGTAGAGGCGCACGCCTTCCTGCAGCGCCGCGGCGATGCGCGCATCGGCCGCCAGGCCCAGGTAGTCGTTGCTGTTGAAACTCAGCACCGGCCGGCCGTCCACCCTGACCCGTGGCGCACAGGCGGTTTCGGCCGTGCGGCGGCTCCGGCGCAGGCCCTGTGCATCGAGTTTTTCAATCTGCTGTTGCAGTGTGGTGATCGGCGCAAAGCTCATGCCATCACCTCATCAAAGGTCGCACGCGTGCGCTGCGCCAGCTGGGTGATCTCGTCATCGTTCAGGATGTAGGGGGGCATCAGGTAGACCGTGCGGCCGATGGGCCGCAGCAGCAGGCCGCGCTGCAGGGCCGCGGTAAAGAAACGGCGCGAGAAAGTGGCGGCCTGGGCCGGATCGTCCACCACGGCATCGAAGGCCCAGATCATGCCGCGCTGGCGGAAATGCAGTACCCGCTCGTCTGCGGCCAGCGGCGCCAGTGCAGCGCTGAGCTTTTCCGCCTTCACGTGGTTGGTCTTCAGCACATCGTCCTGCGCAAAGATGTCCAGCGTGGCCAGCGCCGCGCGGCAGGCCAGGGGGTTGCCTGTGTAGGAATGCGAGTGCAGAAAACCCCGCGTGACATCGGCGTCGTAGAAGGCCTGGTAGATGCTTTCGCGTGTCATCACCAGCGACAGCGGCAGATAACCGCCGCTGATGCCCTTGGACAGGCAGACGAAGTCCGGCCAGATGCCGGCCTGCTCGCAGGCGAAAAAAGTGCCGGTGCGCCCGCAGCCCACGGCGATCTCGTCGGCAATCAGGTGCACCTGGTGCCGGTCGCAGAGGGCGCGCACTTCCTTCAGGTAGGCCGGGACATGCATGGCCATGCCGGTGGCGCACTGCACCAGGGGCTCGACGATGACCGCGGCCACCTTGCCCGCACGTTCCTGCAACAGGCTGTCGAGTGCGGCGGCCGCGCGGCGCGCCACATCAACCGCGCTCTCACCCTCCTGCGCCAACCGGGCATCGGGCGAGGCGACCACATGGGCACGCTGGATCAGCGGGCCATAGGCATCGCGAAACAGGGCCACATCGGTCACGGCCAGCGCACCTATGGTTTCACCGTGGTAACTGCCCGCAAGGCAGACAAACTCCTGCTTCCGCGTCTGGCCGCTGTTGCGCCAGTAGTGGAAGCTCATCTTGAGCGCAATCTCCACCGCCGAAGCGCCGTCCGACGCATAGAAGCAATGCCCCAGCACACCGCCAGTCAGCGCGCCCAGGCGCTCGGACAGTTCCACCACGGGCTGGTGTGTGAAGCCGGCCAGCATGGCGTGCTCCAGCTTGTCGAGCTGGTCCTTCAGCGCCGCATTGATGCGCGGGTTGGCATGGCCGAAGAGGTTGACCCACCAGGAGCTGATGGCGTCCAGATACTCGTGCCCCTGCACGTCGACCAGCCAGGGACCGCGGCCATGGCTCACAGGAATCAGCGGCACGGTCTCGTGGTGCTGCATCTGGGTGCAGGGGTGCCAGACGCTGCGCAGGCTGCGCGCGACCCAGTCGGCTGCCACAGGGGATGACTCGTTCAACTTCAATTCATTTCCAAGATTTGGCTTGCGGGCCTGCATTGTGGCCGGGAGATGTCCATCATCACTCCTGGACCCACACCACTTCATCGTCCACCGCGTAAAGACGGCACTTGTCATTCTTCGCAGACTGATTGCAACGCTCCAGTGCCCGCTTCATCGCATCAGGCCGCGCAGCACTGAAGGCCCAGGCGCCCGTTTGCGACACTGCAAAGGCCTTGGGTGCATCACTTCCCCGGTATTTCTGGTAACCGTCACGCCCCGTCTGCTTGACGTAGGGCAACGCCTTTTCGTCCTCTTCCGCGGCAAACCCCGTGGGAGCTGGCACCGGCGTCTCATGAGCAGCAAGGGGGATTTTGTGTATCTTCTGGTAAGGCAATTCCAGCTCGATCAGGAATTTCTCCACCTCCGGCAGCCAGACCGGCGGGCCGCTGCGCGAACTGAAAAGTCCGTGCGCGTCAGTGCCAAAGCGGCCGAACGCCACCAATCTGGCCCGCCCCCCGGCGTTCACGTAGCTTTGATGCATGTCGCGATAGAGCCAGGGTTGCCAGTAGGAATCGTTGTCACCATAGAACCACAGGGATGGCAATCGTGTTTCCTTGCCATAGGCACCGAATGCACGGATCAGCGTGAACTCCCACGCCGCGCAGCTGTCCTGGCGCAGCCCCCCTGCAAAATTGATCAGCCCGCGCACCCCCGGATGGTTGAGGGTGCCAAAGGCCATCGTTGTCAGCCCACCATGCGACTGCCCGACGATCAACACCCTTGTCAGGTCCGCATCGGGCAAGGTTTTCAGGTAGCTCAAGGTCGCGAGCACATCCTCCGCCTGGACGCGCCCGTTGCTTTCAACATTGCAACCGCCTCCGATATACGAGCCTGAAGACCTGGAAAACCCCTGCCGCATGGGAATGACCACCAAGTACCCCCGCTGCAGAAACTCCCGTGCCGCCACTTCGTACTTGGCCCGCAACTGAAAGCTGGGATTACCAGCTGCCTTGCCGTGGTTGATGACGATCACCGGAAAGGGCCCCTGGCCCGGCGGGCGATAGATGGTGGTTTCAAGCTCGACGGATGTAAATCCCTCGCCCTTTTTCACCATGACCACCTGCTCCCGCATGACGTCGGACAAGGTCTGGGCAGGCGCTGCCGCAGCGACCGCCAGCAAACCGGCCAGCAGCCAGACATGCCGGACCCGCGTACTGAAGCGGTGGCTGTTGTGTTCTCTCATGCCACGACCTCACATGCGGAACACGCCAAACTTCGCATCAGGAATCGGCACGTTCAGCGATGCCGACAGCCCCAGCGCCAGCACCCGCCGCGTGTCCGCCGGGTCGATCACCCCGTCGTCCCACAGACGGGCAGTGGCGTAGTAAGGATGGCCCTGGTCTTCGTACTGCTGGCGGATCGGTGCCTTGAAGGCCTCTTCCTCCTGTGCGCTCCATGCGCCACCCTTGCCCTCGATGCCGTCGCGTTTGACGGTGGCCAGCACGCTGGCGGCCTGTTCGCCGCCCATCACGCTGATGCGCGCGTTGGGCCACATCCAGAGGAAACGCGGGCCGAAGGCGCGGCCACACATGCCGTAGTTGCCAGCGCCAAAAGAGCCGCCGATGATGACGGTGAACTTGGGCACGTTGGCCGTGGACACGGCCGTCACCATCTTGGCGCCGTTGCGCGCGATGCCCTCGTTCTCGTACTTGCGGCCCACCATGAAACCGGTGATGTTCTGCAGGAAGACCAGCGGGATCTTGCGCTGGCAGCACAGCTCGATGAAATGCGCGCCCTTGAGGGCGGATTCGCTGAACAGGATGCCGTTGTTGGCGATGATGCCCACCGGCATGCCCTCGATGCGCGCAAAACCCGTCACCAGCGTGGTGCCGTAGCGCGCCTTGAACTCGTCGAACTCCGAGCCATCGACAATGCGCGCGATGATCTCGCGCACGTCAAAGGGCTTGCGCGTATCGGCCGGGATCACGCCGTAGAGCTCTTCGGCCGGGTAACGCGGCGGCTGGGGCTCGGTGAGCGTGCTTTGCGCTTCCTTGCGCAGGTTCAGATTCTTGACCGAGGCGCGCGCCAGGGCCAGGGCGTGCAGATCGTTCTGCGCCAGGTGGTCGGCCACACCCGAGAGGCGCGTGTGCACGTCGCCGCCGCCCAGGTCTTCGGCCGTCACCACCTCGCCGGTAGCGGCCTTCACCAGGGGTGGACCGCCCAGGAAGATCGTGCCCTGGTTCTTGACAATGATGGCCTCGTCGCTCATGGCCGGCACGTAGGCGCCGCCCGCCGTGCAGGAGCCCATGACCACGGCGATCTGCGCGATGCCCTGTGCGCTCATGTTGGCCTGGTTGTAGAAGATGCGGCCGAAGTGATCGCGGTCGGGGAATACCTCGTCCTGGTTGGGCAGGTTGGCGCCGCCCGAGTCCACCAGGTAGATGCAGGGCAGGCGGTTCTGCTGCGCGATCTCCTGCGCGCGCAGGTGTTTCTTGACCGTCATGGGGTAGTAGGTGCCGCCCTTCACCGTGGCGTCGTTGCACACGATCACACAGTCCACGCCGCTCACGCGGCCGATGCCGGCGATCAGGCCGGCGCAGGGCGCGTCCCCGTTGTACATGCCCATGGCCGCCAGCGGGCTCAGTTCCAGGAAGGGCGTGCCGGGGTCGAGCAGGCGCTGCACGCGTTCGCGCGGCAGCAGCTTGCCGCGGGCCGTGTGCCTGGCGCGCGCCGTTTCACCGCCCCCCTGGGCCACCTTGTCGACCTGGGTTTGAAGATCCTCCACCACGACGCGCATGGCGGCGGCGTTGGCCTGGAAGTCGGCCGAGCGGGCATTGAGCTGGGTTTCCAGAAGGGGCATGGGCGTGCTTTCTGAGGGCGACGGGAGCGGTCCGGGGGCGCCCGTCTGATTGACGTTTACGTAAACGTCAATTGTGGCAGATTTGGGGCGCCCTCCCGCGCCTCAACAGCGAATTGCACCGCGACGGTGCGCCAAGGCGGGCATGGCGCTTGCTAACCATAACAGGTCAGCGCCGAAATCAGCCCCATGTCCGTCCATCCTGCCCGTATCCGTCGCACCAGCCTGCTCAGCACGGGCGAGCTGGACCGCGCCCGCGTGCTCGACACCCTGGTCAACAACCTGGACGGCATGGCCTACCGCTGCCTGCACGACGCCAGCTGGCGCATGATCTTCGTCAGCCAGGGCTGCCTGGGCCTGACGGGCTACGCCCCGGCCGAACTGGTACAGGACGCGGCCATCAGCTGGGAGGAGATCACCCACCCGCTGGACCGTACCCGTGTGCGCTCGCAGATCGACGCCGCCGTGCGCAGCGGGCAGCGCTTCACCCTGGAGTACCGCATCACGACCCAGGCCGGGGCTATCAAATGGGTGCACGAGCGCGGCATTGCCGTGCCCGACGAGCAGGGTGAACTGGTGATCGAAGGTTTCATCGAGGACATGACGGCCCAGCGCGAGATGGTGCAGGCGCAGAAGGAAGCCGAGCTGCGCTACCGCAACATCTTCGAACACGCCTCCGAAGGCATCTTCCAGACCTCGGCCGAGGGCCGTTACCTGGCCGCCAACCCGGCCCTGGCCCGCCTCTACGGCTACGCCAGCCCCACGGCGCTGATGGCCGGCCTGGACGACATAGGCCGCCAGCTTTATGTGCGGGGCAGCCAGCGCGAACGTTTCCAGCAGCTCATGGCCCAGCAGGGCGAGGTGCTCAACTTCGAATCCGAGGTCTACCGCCAGGACGGCACCCGCATCTGGATCTCCGAAAACGCCCACGCCGTGCGCGACACGGAGGGCAACACCGTCTACTACGAAGGCACGGTGCAGGACATCTCCGAGCGCAAGCGTTACCAGGAGGAACTGGAGCGCCAGGCCAACCACGACATGCTCACCGGCCTGCCCAACCGCATCCTGCTGGGCGACCGCGTGGAGCAGGGGATTGCGCGCGCCGCGCGCCTGGGCTATTACCTCACGGTGGTCTTCATCGACCTGGACAACTTCAAGTTCATCAACGACAGCTTGGGCCACGGCGCGGGTGACGAGCTGCTCAAGGAAGTCGCCAACCGCCTGCGCCACTGCGTGCGCACCTCCGACACGGTGGCCCGCCTGGGCGGGGACGAATTCGTGCTGCTGCTGGGTGACCATTTCCGCGCCAGCACGGTGATCTCGCAGCTGCGCCGTGTGCTGGCCGAGATCGGCCGCCCGGTCATGCTCTCGGGGCGCGAGTTCCATGTCGGCGCCAGCCTGGGCGTGGCCATGTACCCGGGCGACGGCGAAGACCCGGCCAGCCTGCTCAAGCACGCCGACACCGCCATGTACGCCGCCAAGAACCGCGGGCGCAACAACTTCCAGTTCTTCACCAGCGAACTCAACCGCGTGGCCGACGAGCGGCTCAACCTGGAGGCGGCGCTGCGCCAGGCCATCGAACACGACGAGTTCGAGGTGCACTACCAGCCCAAGGTGGACCATCGCCGCCGCATCGTCGGTGTGGAAGCCCTGGCCCGCTGGACCCACCCCGAGTACGGCCCCATCAGCCCGGACCGCTTCATCCCCATCGCCGAAGAGACCGGGCTCATCGTGCCGCTGACCACGGCCATCCTGCGCCGTGCCTTCGCCGCCGCGCGCGGCTGGAACCAGCGCCTGCCCACGCCCCTGCACGTGGCCGTGAACCTTTCGCCGCGGCTCTTCCTCAGCGGCGACATCGTGGCCCACGTGGCCGGCCTGCTGCAGGAAGCCCAGCTGGCCCCTGCCCTGGTGGAGCTGGAGATCACCGAAACCGTCTTCATGGGCGACAGCGACCACATCGTCGCCACCCTGGGCCATTTCAAGGACCTGGGTGTGCAGCTGGCCATGGACGACTTTGGCACCGGCTATTCCGCCCTCAGTTACCTGCGGCGCTTCCCGCTGGACATCATCAAGATCGACCGCTCCCTGGTCACCGGCATCGAGCACGAGGAAGAGGTGGCGATGATCGCGCGCGCCGTGATCTCTCTGGGCCAGAGCCTGCGCAAGACCGTGGTGGCCGAGGGCGTGGAGAACCAGGCGCAGTTCGACTTCCTGCGTTACCAGGGCTGCCACGAATTCCAGGGTTACCTGCTCTCGCGCCCCCTGCCCCAGGCGGCCATGACGCGCCTGCTCGAGGCCGGCGGCACCCTGCCTGCCTCAGCGCGCCCCGCCTCGGGTTTCGCGCCGATGGCCTGAGCTTTCAGGCCAACAGGCCGGGCAGCTGCGCCATGTCGCTGAACACCGCGGCCACACCGGCCCGTAAAAAGGGCTCGGCCTCACCCTGGGGCACATAGGCGAACACCGTGGCGCCTGCAGCCAGGCCCGCGGCGGTGCCGATCAGCGTGTCTTCCACCACGGCGCAGCGCTGCGGCGGCGCCGACAGCGCGGCCGCGGCGGCCAGGTAGACATCGGGGTGGGGCTTGGAGCGGGGCATCTCGTGACCGCTGAAGATGCGGCCCTCGAAGTAGCCGTGCAGGCCCACCTTGCGCAACTGCAGCTCGACCTTGTGGCGGTCCGCCCCCGAAGCACAGGCGATGCGCGCGTCCAGCCGCTCATGCACCTCATGCACCGCAGCCTGTGCGTTGGCCACGATGCGCAACTCACTCTCCAGCGCCGCATTGCGCCTTTCACGGAAATCCGTCAGCCAGGCTTCCGTCAGCGGCCGGCCGGTGTGCAACTCGATGCGCGCCTTCTCGTCGCGCACCATCTTGCCGATGAAGATGCGCATGCACTCCTCTGCGCTGAGCGCCCAGCCCCGTTCGGCCAGCATGTCGCGCAGCACACCGTTGACGATGGGCTCGGAATCGACCAGCACGCCATCGCAGTCGAACAGCACGGCTTCAAACTTCACTTCCAGTCCCCCTCCACGTAGTACCAGCGTCCGTCTTCCCGGACAAAACGGCTGCGTTCGTGCAGGCGCACGGCGCGGCCGGACTTGTCGCGCTGGCGCGCGACAAACTCCACCTCCGCATGCGTGTCGGCTATCGCCTTGAAATCCCGCACCTCCAGTCCCAGCCATTTGACGCCGGGATCGAAACCGATCTTCGAAGGACGTTTGCTCGCGTGCCAGGTGGCGCGCAGATAGTCGGCGCGCTCCAGCACAAAGGCGCTGTAACGCGAACGCATCAGGGCCTCGGCGTCCGGTGCGGGGGTGGTCTCGAAGGCCTCCACATACCGGCCGCAGCAGGCGGCATAGGCCAGGGCATGGCCGGTCGCGTCACGGCGTCCGCAGGGACAGTCACTCACGCCTCAACCGCCCTTTTTGGCCTTGCGCTGTTCCAGCGTCTCGGTGGGCCCGCCCAGCTTCACCCACTCGGCGTAGCCGCCGTCGATGTGCGAGACATTGGTCATGCCCATGTCCTGCAGGGTCTTGGCCGCCAGCGCGCTGCGCCAGCCAGCGCCGCAGAAGAGGACGAAGTGCTTGCTCTCGTCGGCCCACATGGGCTTGTGGTACGGCGACTCCGGGTCGACCCAGAACTCCAGCATGCAGCGCGGCGCATGAACGCTGCCGGTGACCGTGCCTTCTTTCAATTCACGCACGTCGCGGATGTCGACGATGTGCACCTTGGGGTCGTCCAGCATGGCCAGCACCTCGGGCACGGTACGGGTCTGGACCTGGGCCATGGCCTCGTCAACGAGGGCACGGAATCCTTTGGTGATGGGCATGGCGTTACTCCTTCAGTCAATCGGCCAGACGGTACACCCGCGCAGCGGTACCGCCAAAGATGTCGGCCTGTTCGGCCGGTGACAGATCCTGCACGGCGGCGCGGTGCGCCGCGATCAGGCTGGCGTGGTCGGTCCAGAGCTTTTCGATCGGGAAATTCGAGCCATACATGCAGCGCTGCGCGCCGAAGAAGGTCACGGTCTGCCCCACCACCATGGCGATGTGCGCCGGGTCGTTGCGCTGCAAAAAGGTACCCAGGCCCGAGAGCTTCACAAACACATTGCGCTGCGCAGCCAGCTTGCCCATGCCCTCGCGCCAGGCCCGCACACCCACATGCGAGGTGTCGGCCAGCATGCCGGCGTGGACCAGGACAAAGGCCACCTTGGGGTTGGCGGCCGCGAGCTGGGCCGCATCGGCCATCTGGCCGGAGAAAACCTGCAGGTCGAAGCTGTAGCCGTAGTCCGCCAGGTGCGCGATATTGCGACTCAGCACAGGGCTGCGCACCTGCTCGGGCCCGGGGGCGAAGCGGTACAGGGGATTCTCGTGCCAGTGCAGCTGCATGCGCACGCCGCGCACCAGGGGGTACTTCTTCAGCAGGTCCAGCTGCGGCCGCACGTCGGGTGCCATCATGTCGGCATAGGCCACCATGGCCTGCGGCCAGCCGGTGCGCTGGGCCTCGGCCTGCACCCAGGCGGCTTCCTGCTCGAACTGCGCCGGCGGCCAGTTGGTCTGCACGTAGACGGACTGCGTGATGCCGGAGCCGGCCTGGTCGGCCAGGAGCTCCTCCACCGGGTAATCGCGCCGGATGGCCTCGTAAGGCCCGAAGATGCGCGGCACCATGGGGCCCTGCAGCCAGGGCAGGTCCTGCTGGCGCCAGATGTGGTGGTGGGCGTCGATGATGCTCATGTGTTTCCTCGTGATGAGAGGAGTATGAGGCTCAAACTCAAAGTGCGCGCTGGATCAGGATTTTCTGCACGTCGCTGGTGCCCTCGTAGATCTGGCACACGCGCACGTCGCGGTAGATGCGCTCGACCGGGAAATCATTCACATAACCATACCCGCCCAGGGTCTGGATGGCGGCGCTGCAGACCTGCTCGGCCATTTCGCTCGCAAAAAGCTTGGCCATGGCGGCCTCCTTGAGGCAGGGGCGCCCGGCGTCGCGCAGGGCGGCGGCGTGCCAGGTCAGCTGGCGCGCCGCCTCGACCTTCGTGGCGCACTCGGCCAGGCGGAAACCCACGGCCTGGTGATTAAAGATGGGCTGGCCAAAGCTCTCACGCTCCCTGGCGTACTGGATGGCCACGTCCAGTGCGCTTCGTGCCATGCCTATGCTTTGCGAGGCGATGCCGATGCGCCCGCCCTCCAGCCCGCCCAGGGCTATTCTGTAGCCCTCGCCTTCGCTGCCGATCAGGTTCTCGGCCGGGATACGGCAGTTCTCGAAATTGATCTGCGCCGTGTCGCTGCTGTGCTGGCCCAGCTTCTCCTCCAGCCGCGCCACCATATAACCCGGCGCATCGGTAGGCACGAGAAAGGCGCTCATGCCCTTCTTGCCCGCGCCCTTGTCGGTCACGGCGACGACGATGGCCACCTGTCCGTTCTTGCCGCTGGTGATGAACTGCTTGACCCCGTTGAGCACATAGGCATCACCATCCCGTACCGCGGTGGTCCGCAGGCCCGAAGCGTCCGAGCCCACATGCGGCTCGGTCAGGCAGAAGGCGCCCAGCATTTCGCCGCGCGCCAGCGGCATGAGCCACTGCTGCTTCTGCTGCGCGTTGCCGTGTTTCATGAGGATGGCGTTGACCGGGCAATTGGTCACGCTGATGGCCGTGCTGGTGCCGCCATCCCCCG
This sequence comes from Hylemonella sp., assembly GCA_040376915.1. Lineage (GTDB taxonomy): Bacteria > Pseudomonadota > Gammaproteobacteria > Burkholderiales > Burkholderiaceae_C > Hylemonella. The sequence goes on along the minus strand of JBEIPS010000060.1, from coordinate 1,337 downwards.
CGGCGATTTCCTCCAGCACCAGGGACAGGCTCAGGTAGTCCAGCCCTGCGCCGCCCAGCTCCTCGGGCACGCAGATGCCGTAAGCGCCCAGCGCGGCAAGGCCACGGTGCACCTCGCGCGGAAATTGGCGTTCCTGGTCCCAGCGCCCGGCGTGGGGCCAGAGCTCGGCACGCGCAAAGTCGCGCACCGCGTCGCGGATCATTTCCTGGTCGGGGGTCAGCAGCATGGCAGGCCTGTTTTCAATTGACGTTGACGTAAACGTCAATTATGCCGCTGGGGCGCTCAGAACGTCTCGTAGCGTCGGCCGTCGTGGTGCAGGAAAGCGCCCTGGTGCTCGCGGCGCAGGCCGGCCAGGGTGGCGCGCATGGCGGCCACGCTTTGTTGCGCGCTCAGCGGCGCGCTGGCGCCGCCCATGTCGGTCCGGACCCAGCCCGGGCACAAGGCCACCATGATGACCCCCGGGTAGTCATGCTGGGCGGCAACCACCGCCATATTGAGCGCGGCCTTGCTGACGCGGTAGGTCCAGCCGTAGCCGGACTCGACCGTACCGATCTGCCCCATGCCGCTGGTGATGAAGGCGAATCTGCCGCCGTGCCGCGAGGCAGCCACCAGCGGCGCCACTTGCGGGATGGCCTGCATGGCGCCCAGCACATTGGTGTGCATGACGCGGTCAAAGTCGGGTTGTGTCGGCGGCGTGCTGGCGCCCTGCGTGGACCAGACCCCGGCCACATAGACCGCGGTGTCGATCTCCTCGCCGTCGAGCACCCAGGCCAGGCCGCTGATGCTGGCCGGGTCGGCAACATCGACCTTGTGCGCCGTGGCGCCGAGTTCACGCAGGCGGGCCAGACCCGCTTCATCACGCGCAGTGGCGATCACGCGCGCGCCATCCGCCGCGTACTGGCGCGCGAACTCCAATCCGATGCCACGCGAGGCGCCGATGATCAGGACGGTAGACATGTCAGTGCCGCACGGCCGCCCGAAGGCGCTGGCGAGCCCCACGGACATCGAAGATGGCCCTTGCTGGCCATGGGGGCAGCGGGCGACACATCGTGAGCAAGCGTGGAGGCCTCATCTTTCAGAGTCGGAACGTCCCCACCAGCTGGTTCAGGTGCTGGGCCTGTTCGCGCAGGCTCATGGCCGCAGCGGTGGACTCCTCCACCAGGGCGGCGTTCTGCTGCGTGGCCTGGTCCATCTGCGTGACCGCCTCGCCGACCTGGGCCACACCGGTGCTCTGTTCGGAACTGGCCGCGCTGATCTCGCCCATGATGTCGGTCACCCGGCGGATGCTGGCCACCACCTCGTTCATGGTGGCACCGGCCTGGTCGACCTGGGCACTG
>JBEIPS010000171.1:0-2896 GCA_040376915.1 Hylemonella sp. | reverse complement strand
GCCAGTTCGGTCGAGGCCCAGTAGGCGTGGTAGCAGACGGCTTCCATGGACTGGTCGGCGAACTCCACGGCGGCCTGGCTGGCGTAGGGGATGCGCAGCTCGTACAGCGCGTCCTGGAAGCCCATGATGCCCAGGCCCACGGGGCGATGCCGCAGGTTGGAATCACGCGCCTTCTTGACAGCGTAGTAGTTGATGTCGATCACGTTGTCCAGCATGCGCATGGCGGTGGACACGGTCTTCTTCAGCTTCTCCTGGTCGATGGCGCCGTTTTTCAGGTGCTGGCGCAGGTTGACCGAGCCCAGGTTGCAGACGGCGGTTTCGGTGTCGCTGGTGTTGAGCGTGATCTCGGTGCACAGGTTGGACGAGTGGACCACGCCGGCGTGCTGCTGGGGCGAGCGCACATTGCAGGCATCCTTGAAGGTGATCCAGGGATGGCCGGTCTCGAACAGCATGGAGAGCATCTTGCGCCACATGTCGGTGGCCGGTACCGTCTTGCTGGGCTTGATTTCGCCGCGCTTGGCCTTGGCTTCATAGGCCACGTAAGCCTTCTCGAAGGCGGTGCCGAACAGGTCGTGCAGGTCGGGCACGTCGGACGGGGAGAACAGCGTCCACTCGCCCTTTTCCATCACGCGGCGCATGAAGAGGTCGGGGATCCAGTTGGCCGTGTTCATGTCGTGCGTGCGGCGGCGGTCGTCGCCGGTGTTCTTGCGCAGCTCCAGAAACTCTTCAATATCCAGGTGCCAGGTTTCCAGGTAGGTGCAGACCGCGCCCTTGCGCTTGCCGCCCTGGTTCACTGCCACAGCCGTGTCGTTGACCACCTTGAGGAAAGGCACCACGCCCTGCGACTCGCCGTTGGTTCCCTTGATATGGGAGCCCAGGGCGCGCACGCGGGTCCAGTCGTTGCCCAGGCCGCCGGCGAACTTGGACAGCAGGGCATTTTCCTTGATGGACTCGTAGATGCCGTCCAGGTCGTCGGGCACGGTGGTCAGGTAGCAGCTGGAGAGCTGCGAGCGCAGGGTGCCGGCGTTGAACAGGGTGGGCGTGGAGGACATGAAGTCGAAGGAGGACAGCACTTCATAGAACTCGATGGCGCGCGCCTCGCGGTCGATCTCGCCCAGCGACAGGCCCATGGCCACGCGCATGAAGAAGGCCTGGGGCAGCTCGATGCGGCTCTTGCGCACGTGCAGGAAATAGCGGTCGTACAGGGTCTGCAGGCCCAGGTAGTCGAACTGCAGGTCACGGTCGGCCTTGAGCGCGGCACCCAGGCGCTGCAGGTCAAACTGCAGCATGTCCGGGTTCAGCAGCTCGTTGTCCACGCCCTTCTTGATGAAGTCGGGGAAGTAGTCGGCGTAGGCCTGGCCCATCTGGGCCTGGGGCACGTCGCGGCCCAGCACCTCGCGGGCGATGGTGTGGAAGAGCAGGCGCGCGGTGGCGTAGGTGTAGTCCGGGTCTTTTTCAATCAGGGTACGGGCGGCCAGGATGGCGGCCTTGTAGACCTCGTCGATCGGCACGCCGTCGTACAGATTGCGCATGGTCTCGGCCACGATGGGATCGGGCTTGATGTCGGCACCCAGGCCGGCGCAGGCGTTCTCGATCAGTTGCTGCAGGCTGCCCAGATCCAGCGCCACGCGCTGATCACCATCGAGCACGTGCAGCAGGGGGGCTTTGGGCGCTGCCTGGGCGGATTGCTGTGCGCGCTCCTGCGTGCGGCGTTCGCGGTAGAGCACGTAGGCGCGGGCGATCTCGTGGTGGCCGCCGCGCATCAGGCCCAGTTCGACCTGGTCCTGCACGTCTTCAATATGGAAGGTGCCGCCGCCCGGGCGCGAGCGCATCAGCGCGCGCACCACGTTCTGCGTCAGGCTGTCCACCACCTCGCGCACGCTGGCGGAGGCCGCACCCTGGGTGCCGTGCACCGCCAGGAAGGCCTTCATCATGGCCACGGCGATCTTGCTCGGCTCGAAGGGCACGACGGCGCCGTTGCGGCGGATGATCTGGTAATTGTTCAGGGGCGTTGCGGCCGTGTTTTCCTGGGTTTGCATGGTCAGGACACCGGTGTGCAGGGCGGGGGTGGCGGGGTTCAAGGCTGTTTGCATTATTTCCTCGTCGTCAGCAAATCTGTTGTTGGTTCTGGCGGGCTTTTTCGGCCGGCTTGCGGGTGCATTTTGCGGGGTGCGCGTTGCAGCAGAAAACACTATATATGGGGTCAACTGCGATTACAAGCCACTACCGGTAGTGTAGCGCCGCCGATACGTTTCCCTCGACAAGGCGCATAAAAAAGGTACGCAGGGCATGCCGCCGGCTGCAGCGAAGAGAACTGCGGCGCAGCCCTTGCAAGACGTGTGCATGCAGATGAAAAACAAGAACACATGCGGCCTTGCGAGGCATTTGGCCGCATGGACCGCATGTGGACGTGCATCGGGTGCAGCCGCATGTTTCCATGCCCTGCCTCAGAGGCCGGGTGCGGGCCCGTGGTTCAGGTCCTGTCTTCGGGAAAGTACCGAGCTGACCAGCCCAGGGACCGCTGCAACACCGGCCACTGGAAACCCGGTCCGGGGTCGGCCTTGCGACCGGGTGCCACGTGCTCATGCCCGGCGATGTGCTGTACAGGGTAGTGCTGGCCCAGGGCGGCGCACAGGCTGCCCAGGGTTTCGTATTGCCCGGCCTCGAAAGGCGCACCCTCCAGGCCTTCAAGCTCGATGCCGATCGAATCGTCGTTGCAGTTGTCGCGCCCGCGGTAGCTGGAGACGCCGGCATGCCAGGCGCGTTCGTCGCAGCTGACGAACTGCCAGAGTTCGCCATTGCGGCGGATGTAGAAGTGCGAAGACACCTGCATGCCCTCGATGCTCTTGAAGTAGGGGTGGGCGTTCCAGTCCAGCGTGTTGGTGAACAGGCGCTG
>JBEIPS010000062.1:0-12126 GCA_040376915.1 Hylemonella sp. | reverse complement strand
CTGGGCAGCGTGATCGAGGCCGTGGGAGCGCAGGTGCCGCCGATCGAAGGGCGCGATGTGCAGCTCTCCATCGACAGCAAGATCCAGTTCTTTGCCTACCAGCGTCTCAGGCAGGCCGTGCGCGACAACCAGGCCAAGGCTGGCAGCGTGGTGGTACTCGACGCCCGGACCGGTGAAATGCTGGCGCTGGCCAACTACCCCAGTTATACGCCAGGCAAGCGGCAGGGATTCAAGGATGCGCTGCGCAACCGCGCGCTGACCGATTCCTTCGAGCCGGGTTCCACCGTCAAACCTTTTGTCGCCGCGCTGGCGCTGGAAAAGGGCCTGGTTACCCCTGCAACGTCGGTGCAGATCAGCGCCAGCGGCCGCATGAATGTGGGTGGCTCCACCATCAGCGACACGCACGCCTACCCGGTGCTGACCGTCAGCGAGGTGATCCAGAAGTCCAGCAATATTGGCATCACCCGCCTGGCCATGCAGATGCCAGCCCAGGATCTGTGGGAGATGTACAGCCAGGTCGGCTTCGGCCAGCGCCCGCAGTTGCCCTTCCCGGGCGCGGTCAGCGGCCGCCTGCGCCCCTGGAAGACCTGGCGCCCGATCGAGCACGCCACCATGAGCTATGGCTACGGCCTGTCCACCAGCCTGGTGCAGCTGGCCCATGCCTACACGGTTTTCGCGCATGACGGCGAACTGATCCCCGTGACGCTGCAAAAGGCCCAGGGGCCGGTAAGTGGCGTGCGCCTGATGGAGGCGCGCCACGCACGCGCCGTGCGCCAGATGCTGCAACTGGCGACCGGCCCGGGCGGTACGGCGCCCAAGGCCCAGACCATGGGCTACTCGGTGGGCGGCAAGACCGGTACCGCGCGCAAACAGGAGGGGCGCGGCTACGCCGACAAGAAGTACCGCAGCTTCTTCGTCGGCCTGGCGCCTATCGCCGACCCACGCATCATCGTGGCGGTGCTGATCGACGAACCCGATGCCGGCAAATACTACGGCGGTGACGTGGCCGCTCCCGTGTTCAGCGAAACAGTGCAGCAGACCCTGCACCTGCTGGGCGTGCAGCCCGACATCGAAGTCAAGCCCCAGATCGTGGCGCAGATGGGGGAGGGTCCCGCGTGGTGACCGAACTTCGCACCCCCGTCCAGGCCGCCCAGTGGCTGCACGGCCGCGTACGCGGTACGCTGCAGACCGACAGCCGACGGGTGGCCGCGGGCGATGGTTTCATCGCCTGGCCCGGTGCCGCGCGCGACGCACGCCAGTTTGTGCCAGGCGTACTGACCCAGGGGGCGATGGCCTGCCTGATCGAACGCCAGGGGGCCGAGGCCTACAGCTTTGCCGACGAGCGCATCGCGGCCTATCCGGACCTGAAGGCCGCCAGCGGCCCGATCGCCGCGGCCTACTACGAACAGCCCTCGCAGCAACTCGAGGTGCTGGCCGTCACGGGCACCAATGGCAAGACTTCGACCAGCTGGTGGCTGGCGCAGGCGCTGTCCGTTTTGCGGCCCGAGGCGCCCTGCGGCCTGATCGGCACCCTGGGCGTGGGGCGCGTGCCTGTGCCGGGCTCGTCGGCAGAGGCTGCCGTGGTCAGCACCGGTCTGACCACGCCCGACCCGGTGCTGCTGCAGCGGACCCTGCGCCGTTTTGTCGACGAGGGGCTCGCGGCCTGCGCCATCGAGGCCTCGTCCATCGGCATCGCCGAGCGGCGCCTGGACGGCACACACATCCGCATCGCCATCTTCACCAACTTCACCCAGGACCACCTGGACTACCACGGCTCGATGGAGGCCTACTGGGCGGCCAAGGCCGAGCTGTTCGACTGGCCAGGCCTGCGCGCCGCGGTGATCAACCTCGACGATGCCAAGGGGGTGGAACTCGCGGCGAAGCTTGCGCCCCGTGCGCTGGACCTGTGGACGGTTTCCCTGCATGCCGATGCCGGTGCGCGCCTGTACGCACAAGACATACGCATGGGAAAGCGTGGTGTGCAGTTCCTGGTGTGCGAGGACGAGACCCGTGTGCCGCTGACCACGCAGACCCTGGGCGACTACAACGTCAGCAATTTGCTGGGCGTGATCGCCGCGCTGCGCAGCCTGGATGTGCCCCTGCTCGATGCGGTGCTGGCCTGCCATGCGCTGCAGCCCGTGCCGGGGCGCATGGAATTCCAGGGCGGGGTCGACCTGCCGCTGGCCGTGGTCGACTACGCGCATACACCCGATGCGCTGGCCCAAGTGCTGCAAACACTGAAGCCGCTGGCGACGCAGCGCGGCGGCCGGCTCTGGTGCGTGTTTGGTTGCGGCGGCGACCGCGATCCGAGCAAGCGCCCGATCATGGGTGCGGCGGCCGCACGGCTTGCGGACCACATCGTGCTGACCAATGACAACCCGCGCAGCGAGGCTCCCGAGGCCATCGTGGCGCAGATCCGTCCGGGCCTGGCAGGCCATGGCGCGGTGCAGGTTGAACTCGACCGGGCGCGGGCCGTGGCACTGGCGCTGGGCCAGGCCGATGCGAGCGACGTGGTGCTGGTCGCTGGCAAGGGCCACGAGGATTACCAGGAAACCGCTGGCACGCGCACACCCTACTCGGACCGGCAACAGGTGCAGCAGGCTTTGCGCACCCGCGCAGCAGGAGCGGCCGCATGAGCGCCCACAGCATCATCTTCAATCTGCAGCAGGCCCTGCCCTGGCTGGACGGTGCGCACCTGGTGGGCGACGGCCTGGTGGGCGTGCAGCGCGTGCACAGCGACACGCGCACCCTGCAACACGGCGACCTGTTCGTGGCGCTGCAGGGCGAGCGCTTTGACGGCAACACCTTCATTGCCCAGGCCCAGCATGCCGGCGCCGTGGCAGCCCTGTGCAGCGACGAGGCGGCGCTGCGCGCCTCGGGTCTGAGCGGTCTGGTGGTGAGCGACAGCAAGCGGGCGCTGGGGCAGCTGGCCACGGGCTGGCGTGCGCAGCACAAGCTGCCGCTGATCGCGGTGACGGGCAGCAATGGCAAGACCACGGTGACGCAGATGATCGCCGCCATCCTGCGCGCCTGGAAGCCGCAGGCCACGCTGGCCACCGAAGGCAATCTGAACAACGAGATCGGCGTGCCGCTGACCCTGCTGCGCCTGCGTGCCACGCACCAGCAGGCGGTGGTCGAACTGGGCATGAACCACCCGGGCGAGATCGCCCTGCTGGCCGCCATGGCCCAGCCCACGGTAGCCCTGGTCAACAACGCGCAGCGCGAGCACCTGGAGTTCATGGCCAGCATCGAGGCCGTGGCACGCGAGAACGGCTCGGTGATCTCGGCCCTGGGGGGCAGCGGCACGGCCGTGTTCCCGGCCGACGATGCGTACAGCACCCTGTGGCATGAATTGGCCGGCGCGCGGCCGCAACTCACTTTCGCGATCACCGACCTGGCCGATGCGGCCGACGTCAGCTGCGCCGCGCCCAAGTGGACGGGCGCGGCCTGGCAGGTCCAGGCCCGTACGCCGGCCGGACCGCTGCACTACACGCTGCGCGTGGCCGGCCTGCACAACGTCAAGAACTCGCTTGCCGCTGCCGCCTGTGCACTGGCGGCCGGTGTGCCCCTGTCGCACATCGCGCTGGGGCTGGAAGCGTTCGAGCCGGTCAAGGGTCGCTCGCGTGCCCTGGCGCTCCGGCTCCGCAGCCGCACCCTGACCCTGGTGGACGACAGCTACAACGCCAATCCGGATTCCGTGCGCGCCGCCATCGATGTGCTGGCCGGCCTGACGGGCCCGCGCCTGCTGGTGCTCGGCGACATGGGCGAAGTGGGCAGCGAGGGCCCGCGTTTTCACGCCGAGGTCGGTGCCTATGCGCGTGAGCGGGGCATCGACCAGCTCTACGCCCTGGGCGAGCAGACTGCCCAGAGCGTGGCGCACTTCCAGGGGGGGCGCCATTTCAGCGACGTCGAGACGTTGAACGCCGCCCTGTTGCAGGCCCTGCCGGATCTGGCCAGTGTGCTGGTCAAGGGCTCGCGTTTCATGCGCATGGAACGCGTGGTGCAGGCCGTGAGCGCCTACGCCGAACAGAACAAGGAAGAACATCATGCTGCTTAGCCTGGCCCAGTGGCTCCAGACCATCTCGCCGGAATTCGGCTATTTCCGGGTCTTCCAGTACCTGACCTTCCGTGCCGTGATGGCCGCGCTGACGGCGCTGCTGATCGGTCTCGTCGCCGGCCCCTATGTGATTCGCCGCCTGACCGAGCTCAAGATCGGTCAGCCGGTGCGCGGTTATGGCATGGAGACGCATCTCTCCAAGAGCGGAACGCCCACCATGGGTGGCGTGCTCATACTCCTGGCCATCGGGGTCTCGACCCTGTTGTGGTTCGACTGGTCCAACCGTTTCGTCTGGATCGTGCTGGTGGTCACGCTGGGTTTCGGCGCCATCGGCTGGGTGGATGACTGGCGCAAGGTGGTCAACAAGGACCCCGAGGGCATGCGTTCGCGCGAAAAGTATCTCTGGCAGTCGGTGATCGGCCTGATCGCCGCCTTCTATCTTGTCTTCTCGATTTCCGGCAGCAGCAACCAGGGCGTTTGGGAGTTATTCGTCACCTGGGTTCGTTCGGGTTTCTCGGTCGATCTGCCGGCGAAAGCCGGCCTGCTGCTTCCTTTCTTCAAACAGGTCACCTACCCGCTGGGTGTGATCGGATTCGTCGTGCTGACCTATCTGGTCATCGTCGGTACCAGCAACGCGGTCAACCTGACCGATGGTCTGGACGGCCTGGCCATCATGCCGGTGGTCATGGTGGGTTCGGCGCTGGGTGTGTTTGCCTATGTGGCCGGTAGCGCGGTCTATTCCAAGTACCTTTTCTTCCCGCACATCCCGGGTTCGGGCGAGGTGCTGATCTTCTGCTCGGCCATGGCCGGGGCCGGCCTGGCCTTTCTCTGGTTCAACACGCATCCGGCCCAGGTTTTCATGGGCGATGTGGGCGCGCTGGCCCTGGGCGGTGCCCTGGGCACCATCGCCGTGATCGTGCGCCAGGAGATCGTGCTGGCCATCATGGGTGGCATCTTCGTGGCCGAGGCCCTGAGCGTGATGCTGCAGGTGAGCTGGTTCAAGTACACGAAGAAGAAATACGGCGAGGGCCGGCGGCTCTTCAAGATGGCCCCGCTGCACCACCATTTCGAGAAGAGCGGCTGGAAGGAGACCCAGGTGGTCGTGCGCTTCTGGATCATCACCATGCTGTTGTGCCTGGTGGGCCTGTCGACTTTGAAACTGCGATGAACGAGAACGAACACCCTGACGATCTGCCCCAAGCGGTGCCGCCTCAGGACGAGGCGGCTTCGGTACTTCTGCCGGCGGCACATGTGCCACCGGAGGGCGCGAGTGATGTGCCTGCGCCGGATGGCGGACAGGATGCGCCGCCTGCTGGCCATGCCGAACCCCAGGTAAGCGCGCCCGCCGCCGGCAAGCCGGCCAAGCGGCCCCTGCCCGAGACCCTGACGGCCGCGCGTGACGCGGCGGCCTTTGTCGCCCAGCTGTTCACCGATGCGAGCCCGCCCGAGCCAACAGCGCCGGCGCCTGTTGTACCGGATGAACACAGCGGTGCCGCGCCCCGGGAGGAGGCCCCCGCCAGCGCGCCGGCGCCCGAGCCCGTGGTGTCGCCGCTGCAGGGCCAGCACGTGCTTGTGCTGGGACTGGGGGCTTCGGGACTGGCCATGGTGCGCTGGTGCGTGCGCCAGGGTGCACGCGTGACGGTGGCCGATACCCGTGAAGCACCGCCCCAGCTGGCCCTGCTGCAGGCCGAGTTGCCGCAGGTCCTGTTCCGTGCGGGGGCTTTCGAGGCCAGCCTGGTCGAGGGGCAGGATATCCGTGCGGTCTTCAAGAGCCCCGGCCTGTCGCCATCCGCGGTGGCGCCGGTCTGGTCGGCCGCGCAGGCCATGGGCCTGTGGGTGGGTGGTGAGCTGGATCTGTTTGCACGGGCCCTGCGCGATCTGCGGGCCGAGCGGGCCTATGCCCCCAAGGTGCTGGCCATCACCGGCACGAATGGCAAGACCACCGTGACTTCGCTGACCGGCCAGCTGGTGGAGCATGCGGAAAAGACCGTGGCGGTGGCCGGCAATATCGGCCCCAATATGCTCGACGTGCTGGCCCGGCACATCGATGCCGGCACGCTGCCCGAGGTCTGGGTGCTGGAGCTCTCCAGTTTCCAGCTCGAAGGCGTGCAGGGCTTCGAGCCCACGGCAGCTACGGTGCTGAACCTCACACAGGATCATCTGGACTGGCACGGCAGCATGGCGGCCTATGGCGCCGCGAAAGCCCGCATCTTCGGCAGCCAGGGCCTGCTGGTGCTCAACCGCGACGACCCGGCGGTGATGGCCATGCTGCCTGAACCGGTGCGCGTCAAGCTGCAAAAACCGCAGTGGCGCGAGTACCTGAGCTTCGGGGCCGAAATGCCGCAACGCCCGGGCGATTACGGCATCGAGATGGTCAACGGCATGGCCTGGCTGGTGCGTGCGCAGGAAGCCGACGAGACGCAGAAGCGGAAAAAGGGGGAGGAAGAGGAACTCTTCGTCCAGCGCCTGATGCCCGCCGACGCCCTGCGCATCCGCGGCCGGCACAACGCCACCAATGCCCTGGCCGCGCTGGCCCTGGCCCAGGCGGCCGGCTGCGCGCTGGGTCCCATGCTCTACGGTCTGCGTGAATACCGCGGCGAGCCCCACCGCGTCGAGCCGGTGGCGATCGTCAACGAAGTCGAGTATTTCGATGACAGCAAAGGCACCAATGTCGGCGCCACGGTGGCGGCCCTCACGGGTCTGGGCACGGAGCGGCGCATCGTTGTCATCCTGGGCGGCGACGGCAAGGGCCAGGACTTCGCCCCCCTGTATGCCCCGGTGCAGCGTTATGTGCGGGCCGTGGTGCTGATCGGGCGTGACGCGCCGGCCATCCGTGCGGCCGTGCAGGGCACGGGCGTGCCCCTGCTCGATGCGGGTACTTTGCCCGAGGCCGTGGCCCTGGCGCGGCAACAGGCGCAGGGCGGCGACGCCGTGCTGCTGTCGCCGGCCTGCGCCAGCTTCGACATGTTCAAGAGTTATGAGGACCGCGCGCGTGTTTTCGTCGAGGCGGTGCGGGCGCTGTCGGATGAGGGGGGGCTGGCATGAGCGCCGCCGGACCGCTCCAAGGCGCGAAGACCCCCTCGGGGGGCAGCGCAGTACACGCAGCGACAAGCGTGGGGGTCATCCGATGACGGCAATGGCCCAACGCGTCAGAGGCTGGTTCGGCAACGCGCCGGCAAACGATGCGCTGCCTGTGCGTCTGGGCCCGCAGGGTTATGGGCGCAGCGGCAGCCAGCCCGTGCGCCTGTCCGACTTCGACCACGCGCTGATCTGGGTGGTGGTGGGCCTGCTGGCCTGGGGCCTGGTGATGGTCTACTCGGCCTCCATTGCGCTGCCCGACAACCCGAAATTCGGTCGTTACGCGCACACGCATTTCCTGACCCGCCACCTGCTCTCGCTGGTGGTGGCCTTTGTGGTGGCACTGATCGCCTTCCAGATTCCCATGGCGAAATGGGAAAAGATGGCACCCGTGCTGCTGCTGATCGCCTTCGTCCTGCTGGTGGCGGTGCTGATTCCCGGCATCGGCAAGGGTGTGAACGGCGCGCGGCGCTGGATCTCGCTGGGCGTGATGAACTTCCAGCCCTCGGAACTGGCCAAGCTGGCCGTGCTGCTGTACGCGGCCGACTACATGGTGCGCAAGATGGACGTGAAGGAGCATTTCTTCCGCGCCGTCGCCCCCATGGGTGCGGCCGTGGCGCTGATCGGCGTGCTGCTGCTGGCCGAGCCCGATATGGGCGCCTTCATGGTGATTGCGGTCATCGCCATGGGCATCCTTTTCCTGGGCGGCGTGAACGCCCGCATGTTCTTCCTGATCGCCGCCATCCTGCTGGTGGCCTTCGTGCTGATGATCGCGTTGAGCGAATGGCGGCGCGAGCGCATCTTCGCCTACCTCAACCCCTGGGACGAGCGCCACACCCTGGGCAAGGGGTACCAGCTCTCGCATTCGCTGATCGCCTTCGGCCGCGGCCAGATCTTCGGCGTGGGCCTGGGCGGCAGTGTGGAGAAGCTGCACTGGCTGCCCGAGGCGCACACCGACTTCCTGCTGGCCGTGATCGGCGAGGAGTTCGGCCTGCTGGGCGTGCTGACCATCGTCGCCCTGTTCTTCTGGCTGACCCGCCGTGTCATGCACATCGGTCGCCAGGCCATCGCGCTGGACCGCGTCTTCGCCGGCCTGGTGGCCCAGGGCGTGGGCGTGTGGATGGGTTTCCAGGCTTTCATCAACATGGGTGTGAACCTGGGGGCCCTGCCGACCAAGGGCCTGACCCTGCCCTTCATGAGCTACGGCGGCTCGGCCATCCTGATGAACATGGTGGCGGTGGCCATCGTTCTGAGAATTGACTACGAGAACCGGCAACTGATGCACGGAGGGCGCTCATGAGCAAGTGCGCTCTTGTGATGGCAGGTGGTACCGGGGGACACATCTTCCCGGGTCTGGCCGTGGCCGAAGCGCTGCGGGAGAAGGGCTGGCGCGTGCATTGGCTGGGCAACCAGAGCGGCATGGAAGGCCGGCTGGTGCCGCCCTCTGGTTTTGCTTTCGAGAGCATCGACTTCGGTGGCGTGCGCGGCAAGGGGCCGCTCACGCTGGCCTTGCTGCCGCTGCGTCTGCTCAAGGCTTTCTGGCAGAGCATCCGCGTCGTGCGCCGCGTGCAACCCGATGTGGTGCTGGGCCTGGGGGGCTATATCACCTTCCCGGCGGGCATGATGGGCGTGCTGCTGGGCAAGCCCCTGGTGCTGCACGAGCAGAATTCCGTGGCGGGCATGGCGAACAGGGTGCTGGCCGGCGTGGCCGACCGTGTGTACACCGCCTTCCCCGGCGCGATCAAGAAGGCGCTCTGGGTGGGCAACCCCCTGCGCGCGGCCTTTTTGCAGCAGCCGGCACCAGCCCAGCGTTTCGCCGGCCGTAGCGGACCGTTGCGTTTGCTGGTGGTGGGGGGCAGCCTGGGCGCCAGGGCGCTCAATGACACGGTGCCGCGCGCACTCGCTTTGATCCCGGCCGAACAACGCCCGCAGGTGATCCATCAGAGCGGTGCCACACAGATCGACGCCTTGCGCGCGAGCTACCAGGCCGCAGGTGTGCAGGCCGAACTCACGCCTTTCATCGAGGACACGGCTTGCGCTTTCGCTGCGGCCGACCTCATTCTCTGCCGCGCCGGCGCCAGCACCGTGACGGAGATCGCCGCCGTCGGCGCCGCCGCAGTATTTGTTCCCTTCCCCGCCGCGGTGGACGACCACCAGACCACCAACGCGCGGTTCCTGGTGGACCAGGGCGCGGGCCTGCTGCTGCCGCAAAAGGACATGACACCCGAACGACTTGCGGAACTACTGCAGAAGACCGATCGCGGCACGCTGCTGCAGTGGGCGCAGCAGGCACAGAAGCTGGCCAAGACCGATGCCACCGCGCAGGTGGTGGCGGCGTGTGAGGAGCTCGTGCGATGAAACATGCGATCAAACATATTCACTTTGTGGGCCTGGGCGGCTCGGGCATGTCCGGCATTGCCGAGGTGCTGCACAACCTGGGGTATGCCATCTCGGGTTCGGATCTCAGCGACAGCGCCACGCTCAAGCGCCTGGGCGGGCTGGGCATCAAGACCTGCGTGGGCCACGCACCGGGCAACATCATCGGCGCCGACGCCGTGGTCACGTCCACGGCCGTCAAGCCCGACAACCCGGAAGTGCAGGCCGCGCGCGAGAAACGCATTCCCATTGTGCCGCGCGCCGTCATGCTGGCCGAGCTCATGCGGCTCAAGCAGGGCATCGCCATCGCCGGCACCCATGGCAAGACCACCACCACCAGCCTGGTGGCCAGCGTGCTGGCCGAGGCCGGGCTGGACCCGACCTTCGTGATCGGCGGGCGCCTCAACAGTGCCGGTGCCAATGCGCGCCTGGGCAGCGGCGACTACATCGTGGTGGAAGCCGATGAATCGGACGCCTCCTTTCTGAACCTGCTGCCGGTGATGGCCGTCGTGACCAATATCGATGCCGATCACATGGAGACCTACGGGCACGATTTCGGCAAGCTGAAAAAGGCCTTTGTCGACTTCCTGCACCGCATGCCTTTCTACGGCACGGCCATCCTGTGCACCGACGACGATGCGGTGCGCGAGATCGTGGCCGAAGTCAACTGCCCCATCACGAGCTACGGCTTCAACGAGCAGGCCCAGGTGCGTGCGGTGAATGTGCGGGCCATGGCCGGGCAGATGCATTTCACCGTGCAGCGCCGCAACGGTGTGGTGCTGCCGGATATCGACGTGGTGCTCAACTTGCCGGGCCGGCACAACGTGCTCAATGCCCTCTCGGCGATCGCGGTGGCGGCGGAGCTGGACATTGCAGACGCCGCGCTGCTCAAGGCCCTGGCCGAGTTCAAGGGCGTGGGCCGGCGCTTCCAGCGTTATGGCGAAGTGAAGACCAGAGACGGCGGCAGCTTCACCCTGATCGACGACTACGGTCACCACCCGGTGGAGATGGCGGCCACGCTGGCCGCGGCGCGCGGCGCCTTCCCCGGGCGGCGCCTGGTGCTGTCCTTCCAGCCGCACCGCTACACGCGCACGCGCGACTGCTTCGAGGATTTCGTCAAGGTGATCGGCGAGGCCGACGCCGTGCTGCTGGCCGAGGTCTATGCCGCCGGCGAAGCGCCCATCGTGGCGGCCGACGGGCGCAGCCTGGCGCGCGCGTTGCGCGTGGCCGGCAAATTGGAACCGGTGTTCGTGGACGACATCGCCGCCATGCCGCAAGCCATCCTGGACAACGCCCGTGCGGGAGATGTGGTGATGTGCATGGGGGCCGGCTCCATCGGTTGGGTGCCGGCCAAGGTGGTCGAGTTGACGGGAAGTGGAAAGAAGTGAGCAAGGACGCTGTGAATCTCGGAAAAGTGGCTGTGTTGATGGGCGGCTCGTCCGCCGAGCGCGACATTTCGATCATGTCGGGCACGGGTGTGCTCAAGGCCCTGCTGTCGCGCGGGGTGGATGCCCATGCTTTCGATCCGGCGCAGCGCGAACTCGGCGAGCTCAAGCGCGAGGGGTTTGCGCGTTGTTTCATTGCGCTGCACGGCCGCTTCGGCGAGGACGGCACGGTGCAGGGCGCCCTCGAATTGCTGGGCATCCCTTACACCGGCTCGGGGGTGATGGCGTCTGCCATCGCCATCGACAAGGTCATGACCAAACGCATCTGGCTGGCCGAGGGCCTGCCCACGCCGCAGTGGCGCAAGGTGGCCGGTGCCGACGCCACGCGGGCCGCTTTCTCCGCGCTCGGTTCGCCCATGATCGTCAAACCCGCACGCGAGGGTTCGTCCATCGGCCTGAGCAAGGTCATGACGGTCGACGACTGCGAGGCTGCCTATGCCCAGGCGGCGCAGGTCGACGAACAGGTGCTGTGCGAGCAGTTCGTCAGCGGCGAGGAGGTCACGGTGCCCGTGCTGGGCAGTGGTTCAGAGGCGCGTGCGCTGCCGGTGATCCGCATCGTGGCGCCCGACGGCAACTACGACTACCAGAACAAGTACTTCACCGACGACACAAAATACCTGGTGCCTTGCGGCCTGCCCACGGGCGAGGAGGAATCGATCCAGCAGATCGTGCTGCGCGCCTACCAGGTGCTGGGCTGCCGCGGCTGGGCCCGCGCCGACGTGATGATCGATGCGCGTACGCGCAAGCCCTATCTGCTGGAGATCAACACCTCGCCCGGCATGACCGGGCATTCGCTGGTGCCCATGTCGGCCAAGGCCGCGGGCATCAGCTACGAAGAGCTGTGTGTGCGGCTGCTGGAAGCGGCCGCGCTGGACCATGGAGGCGCGCACGCATGACCCAGCCCATGCCCGTTCCCCTCGACGTCAGGCTCATGAACCTCACAGCCAATCTGCTGCTGCTGGGTTTCATGCTGCTGGCGCTGGGTTCGGGCGGGCGCTGGTTGATGCAGCACCCGGTCTTCGCAATCCGGGGGCTGACGGTGCTGGGTGATATCAGCCACACCAGTGCGCTGACCCTGCGTGCGCATGTGGGCTCGCAGCTCAAGGGCACCTTCCTCACCGTGGACCTGAATGCCGTGAGGCAGGCCTTCGAGACCGTGCCCTGGGTGCG
>JBEIPS010000128.1:0-4698 GCA_040376915.1 Hylemonella sp. | reverse complement strand
GCGGCCGCGCGAGCCGCGCGAACCGGCGGGCACTTCCCAGACCTTGAGCCAGTACAGGCGCCCGCGGTTGGAGAAGCACAGGATGTAGTCGTGCGTGTTGGCGATGAAGAGCTGGTCGATCCAGTCGTCTTCCTTGGTGGCGGTGGCCTGCTTGCCGCGGCCGCCGCGCTTTTGCGCGCGGTACTCGGACAGGGGCTGGCTCTTGATGTAGCCGGCGTGCGATAGCGTCACCACCATGTCGGTCGGGGTGATCAGGTCTTCGGTGGCCAGGTCCTGGGCGTTGTGCTCCACCTGGCTGCGGCGCGCGCCGGTCTTGCCCTGACCGAACTCCTGCTTGATGGCGGTCAGTTCTTCGCTGACGATGATGGCAACGCGTCCGGACTTGGCCAGGATGTCGAGCAGGTCCTCGATCTCGGCCATGACTTCCTTGTACTCGGTGACGATCTTGTCCTGCTCCAGGCCGGTCAGGCGCTGCAGGCGCATCTGCAGGATTTCCTGGGCCTGGGTGTCGGACAGGCGGTACAGGCCGTCGTTGCCCATGCCGTAGTTCTTTTCCAGGCCTTCGGGGCGGTAGTCGTCGGCGTTGACCGTGCCGCCATCCGCGCGCGTGCGGGTGAGCATCTCGCGCACCAGCTTGCTGTCCCAGGGCTTGGCCATCAGTTCGGCCTTGGCCACCGGCGGGGTGGGGGCGTTGCGGATGATGGCGATGAAGTCGTCGATATTGGCCAGGGCCACGGCCAGGCCTTCGAGCACGTGACCGCGGTCGCGCGCCTTGCGCAGGTTGAACACCGTGCGGCGCGTCACCACTTCGCGGCGGTGGTCCAGGAAGACCTCGACGAGGTCCTTCAGGTTGCACAGCTTGGGCTGGCCGTTGATCAGGGCCACCATGTTCATGCCGAAGGTGTCCTGCAGCTGGGTCTGCTTGTACAGGTTGTTGAGCACGACCTCGGGCACTTCGCCGCGCTTGAGCTCGATCACCACGCGCATGCCGGATTTGTCGGACTCGTCCTGGATGTGGCTGATGCCTTCGATCTTCTTCTCGTGCACCAGCTCGGCGATGCGTTCGAGCAGGTTCTTCTTGTTGACCTGGTAGGGCAGCTCGTCGACGATGATGGACTGGCGCTGGCCCTTGTCGATGTCCTCGAAGTGGCAGCGCGCGCGCATCACCACACGACCGCGACCGGTGCGGTAGCCTTCCTTGACGCCCTGCATGCCGTAGATGATGCCGGCGGTGGGGAAGTCGGGTGCCGGCACGATCTCCATCAGTTCGTCGATGGAGGCCTCGGGGTTGCGCAGCAGGTGCAGGCAGGCGTCGACCACCTCGTTGAGGTTGTGCGGCGGGATGTTGGTGGCCATGCCCACGGCGATACCGCCCGAGCCGTTGACCAGCAGGTTGGGCAGGCGGCTGGGCAGCACCAGGGGTTCTTTTTCCGAGCCGTCGTAGTTGGGGCCGAAATCGACGGTTTCCTTGTCGATGTCGCCCAGCATCTCGTGGGCGATCTTGGCCAGGCGGATTTCGGTGTAGCGCATGGCGGCGGCGTTGTCGCCGTCGACCGAGCCGAAGTTGCCCTGGCCGTCCACCAGCATGTGGCGCATGGAAAAATCCTGCGCCATGCGCACGATGGTGTCGTAGACCGACTGGTCGCCGTGCGGGTGGTACTTGCCGATGACGTCGCCGACGATACGCGCGGACTTCTTGTAGGCGCGGTTCCAGTCGTTGTTGAGCTCGTGCATCGCGAAGAGCACGCGCCGGTGCACGGGCTTGAGGCCGTCGCGCGCATCAGGCAGGGCCCGGCCGACGATCACGCTCATGGCGTAGTCCAGGTAGCTGCGGCGCATCTCCTCTTCGAGGCTGATGGGCAGGGTTTCCTTGGCGAATTGGGTCATGGAAGAGGTGAGCTCGGACGTGGGCAATCCGCAATTCTAAAGTGCCGGCCCTGTGGCATGTCTGCAACAGACCGTCGACGAGCCCAGCAAGCATGCGCCCCCGACGGGATGTGCAGGTTGACCCCCCCTATTGATATGGCACAATGCATAAGACAGTCAGGTGGCGCTCATAAAGCTATGAATGCCTTCCATTTATCCGCCGTGCCGCTCAGGCCCCAATCCGCTAGAGGAGAACCATGAAGAAACTGAATTCCGTGGCAGCCCTGTTCGCTGCAGTCGCACTCGTGATGGCCGGTTGCGCGTCCACCCCCGAACCTGTTCCGGCCCCCAAGGCTGCTCCTGCTGCCCCGGCACCGGCCCCCGCTCCGGCCCCCGTTGCTGCTCCCGCACCCGCTCCGGCTGCTCCCGCAACCCCGCCGCCGCCGGCCGCTGTCAAGGTGACCTATGCCGCCGACACCTTCTTCGACTTCGACAAGGCTGTCATCAAGGCTGACGCCAAGGCCAAGCTGGATGATCTGGCCGAGAAGGTCAAGGGCATCAACCTGGAAGTCATCATCGCCGTGGGTCACGCTGACTCCATCGGTACCGATGAGTACAACCAGAAGCTGTCCGTGCGTCGTGCTGAAGCCGTCAAGGCCTACCTGACCACCAAGGGCATCGACAAGAACCGCGTGTACACCGAAGGCAAGGGCGAAAAGCAGCCCGTGGCCGACAACCGCACTTCCGAAGGCCGCGCCAAGAACCGTCGCGTGGAAATCGAAGTGGTCGGTACCCGCGCCAACAAGTAATCTTCGGATGACTTGAAACAAACCCCGCCTAGGCGGGGTTTGTTGTTTGTGGGTGCTGCGTTTGTGTTCTGGCCGATAATTTGCAGCATGACGTCTACCGTGAATGCCGATCCGGCCGAACTGGCCAAGTTTTCCGAGCTGGCCCACCGCTGGTGGGACCCCGAGAGCGAATTCCGCCCCCTGCACCAGATCAACCCCTTGCGGCTGGACTGGATCAACGGCCTGGCGCCGCTGGCCGGCAAGCAGGTGCTCGATATAGGTTGTGGCGGTGGCATCCTGTCCGATTCCATGGCACGCAAGGGCGCCCAGGTCACCGGCATCGACCTTTCGACCAAGGCGCTCAAGGTGGCCCAGCTGCACGCGCTGGAGGCCGGCACGCCCGACGTGGCTTACCGCGAGATCAGCGCCGAGGCGCTGGCGGTCGAGCGGCCGGCGAGCTTTGATGTGGTGACCTGCATGGAAATGCTGGAGCACGTGCCGGATCCGTCCTCGGTGGTCCGGGCCTGCGCCGCCCTGGTCAGGCCCGGCGGCTGGGTCTTCTTCTCCACGATCAACCGAAACCCCAAGTCCTTCCTGTTTGCCATCGTCGGTGCCGAGTACCTGCTGAACCTGTTGCCGCGCGGCACTCACGAGTACGCCAAGATGATTCGTCCCAGCGAACTGGCGCGTTATTGCCGTCAGGCCGGCCTGGATCTGGGCCCCACGCGTGGCATGGAATACAACCCCCTGACCCGGCGCTACTGGCTCAGCGGCGACACCAGTGTCAATTACCTGTTGGCCACGCGCAGGGCGATTGCCTGATGACACGCTTTGCCGGTATCGAAGCCGTCCTCTTTGACCTGGATGGCACCCTGATCGACAGTGCGCCGGACCTGGGCGCCGCTGCCGACCAGATGCGCACCGCCCGCGGCCTGCCGCCTCTGCCGCTGGAGCTGTACCGCCCCATGGCAGGTGCCGGCGCGCGCGGCATGATAGGTGTGGCTTTCGGGCTGACGCCGGAGGCCCCGAACTACAACGATCTGCGCGAGGAGTTCATGGCGAACTACGAGCGCTGTATGACGGCGCGCACTTACGCCTTTGCCGGCATCCCCGAACTGGTCCAGGCGCTGCTGCAGCGCGAACTGGCCTGGGGCGTGGTGACCAACAAGATCGAGCGCTTCACCCTGCCTCTCACCGGTGCCATGCCCCTGTTCGCGAGTGCACGGGCCATCGTCGCCGGTGACACCACGCCGCATCCCAAGCCGCACCCGGCGCCGCTTTTCGAGGCGGCTCGCCGCCTGGGCCTGGCACCGCAGCGTTGCCTGTATGTGGGCGACGACGAACGCGACATCGTGGCGGGCCTGGCCGCGGGCATGGGCACGGTGGCCGCGACCTATGGTTACCTGGGCTCCAAGGGCGATGCTTCGACCTGGGGGGCACACGCCACGATCAATTCTCCGGCCGAGCTCTTGCATTTGCTGGAACAGGCCTAAAATGAGAGCCTTGGGGCTGCATTGGTTTCGACGTGGGTTCGGACGCGATGTGGTGCATGTCGAGCTGAATGTGCTCGTAAAACAGATTCAAAAAACCTAACTGCAAACGACGAACGTTTCGCACTCGCTGCTTAATTGCCAGTGAGCTTTACAACAGCAGGCCGATGGGCTGGGCAAGGGGGCGCAAGCCTCCCGGCTGTAAAGATAATTTCATCGGCTGGTCCGGGGCTGGGTACCTTAGCAGCGGACGAGAAAATAGGGTGCTGGCGGCTGGCATAGCGTGCGACTGCGCGATGCCAGTGGCGAGATCCAAATCAGACCGCTAAACATGTAGATCTGCTCGAACAAGGCTTGCGGACGGGGGTTCAAATCCCCCCAGCTCCACCAAAAAATGAAACCCCGGCCGGGACCGGCCGGGGTTTTTTATTGTCCGGAGGCGAGCTTGCTCACCGCAGTTCGCCGGAGCGGCTGTCCAGCGGGGCGACGAAAGAGTCGTGTTTCCAGGTTGTCGACAGCTGGCTTTCGTAGGCGTCGTGGCTGTGCGGATCGGC
>JBEIPS010000069.1:0-11149 GCA_040376915.1 Hylemonella sp. | reverse complement strand
GTCCCAGATGGCCAGGTCCACCGCCGAGATGGCGGCCATGGTCACGCCCTTGCGGCCCCAGGCGTGGGTGGCGCGGTACATGCGCTGCCACAGGTATTCGTAGTCCCAGGGGTCCTGGCCCAGGACCAGGGGCGTCAGGTACTCGTCGATGATGGCCTTGGCTATTCTTGGCGCCAGGGCCACATTGCCCAGGCCGATGATGCCGTCGTCGGTTTCCACTTCCACCACCGTCCAGGAGTGGAAACGGAAAGTGCTCATGGTCTCGGCTTTGGAATAGAGCAGGTCCATGGCGTTGGAGCAGAAGTTGCCCTGGGGCGGAACGGTCTTGCCCTTCCATTCGAAGACACGGGCGCGGACGGATTTGATTTTCATGAGGGGGCTTTCAGGAAGGCAGGCTTGCCGCACCCATGCGGCAGGCGATGAGGAAGGCTTGTTCGGTGGCGCTCACGTTGGCGCGGCTCTGGCCAGCGATGTCGTAGGCCGTGCCGTGCGCGGGCGTGGTGATGGGGATGGGCAGGCCGCCCTGCACTGTCACGCCCTTGGAGAAACCCATGAGCTTGATCGCGATCTGGCCCTGGTCGTGGTACATGGTGACGATGGCGTCCACCTCGCCGTCACGTGCTTTCAGGAAGATGGTGTCGGCCGGATAGGGGCCGATCACCTTCGCGCCCTCGGCGTTCAGCGCGCGCACCGCTGGTTCGATGATGTCTATCTCTTCGCGCCCGCAGGTGCCGCCGTCCCCGCCGTGCGGGTTGAAGGCCGCCACCGCCACACGGGGCTGGGCCGTTCCCGCTGCCAGCAGCGAGCGGTAGATCAGGCGCGTGGCTTGCTGGATGCGCTCCACGCTCAGGTAGCTGGCCGCGTCCTTGAGCGGGATGTGCGAGGACACGCGCGCGGTCCACAGGCCGCCCAGGGTGTTGAACTCGCAGAAGTAGCCCGTGACGCCCAGGTACTCGGCGAAGTGGTGCAGCTCATCCTCGTGTTTGAGGCCGCCCAACTTCATGGCCTGCTTGTTCAGCGGCGCAAAACAGATGGCATCCACTGCGCCGGCTTGCGCCGCGTCCATGCAGCGGTTGAGCACCTGCAGCACCGAGCGTCCGCCGGCCGCACCCACCTGGCCCACGGTGACGTCGCTGCGCTGGACCGTATCCATGGCCACGAATGCGGCTTGCTGAGTGTCGGCGCGGCCCCTTGCCTGGTCCAGAGAAGTTAGCGGCGTGGTGGCCACCTGCACACCCGCCATCTGCTGGCCCCAGGCCCAGAGCCAGGGGTCGCCGATCAGCACCACGTTGGCGCGGGTGGTGGCGTCGGTTTCGCTCAGCAGGCGGGCGATCAGTTCGGCACCGATGCCGGCGGGATCGCCCAGGGTCAACGCGACGACGGGGAGGGAGGCGTGGGGCATGGTGACTTTCAGTCCAGCTTGATGTTCTTCTTGCGGATCAGGTCGCCGTAGCGTTGGTTCTCGCCATCGTGGAAGGCCTTGAACTGCGCGGGCGTCATGGGGGTCAGGTCAGCGCCGATAGCCGAGAGGCGGGTCAAGGTCTCGGGCATGGCGATCACCTTGTTGACCTCGGCGTTGACGCGCTCGATCACGGCCTTGGGCGTGGAGGCCGGCATGTAGATGCCGTACCAGGCGCTCATCTCCACACCCTTGACGCCAGCCTCGGCCATGGTGGGCACCTCGGGCAGCTGGGGGTTGCGCTTGGCCGCGGCCACGGCCAGGGGCTTGATCTTGCCGTTCTTGATGTGGCCGATCACCGAGGGCATGGTGTCGAAGCTGATCTGCACCTGGCCCGCGATCAGGTCGATCAGCGCGGGGCTGCTGCCGCGGTAGGGGATGTGGGTGATGAAGGTGCCGGTGGCGTCCTTGAACAGCTCGGCCGCGATGTGCTGCGTGCTGCCCGCGCCGCTGGTGGCGTAGTTCAGCTGGCCGGGTTTGCTCTTCGCCAGCTTGACCAGTTCACCCACAGTGGTCGCCGGCAGCGCGGGGTTGGCCACCAATACGTTGGGCACCGAGCCGACAAAGGCCACGGGCACCAGGTCCTTGTTGTTGTCGTAGCCCAGCTTGAGCAGGTGCGGCGCGATCGCGTGCGCAGTGGACACGCCCATGACCAGGGTGTGGCCGTCGGTGGATTTGGCGGTGAAGTCGGCGGCCAGCGTGTTGGACGCGCCGGGTTTGTTCTCCACCACCACGGATTGCTTGAGCAGCGGGCCCAGTCGGTCGGCCACGGCGCGGGCCATGGCGTCGGTGCCGCCACCGGGCGAGGAGCCGACCATGATGCGGACCGGGCGGTTGGGCCATTCCTGGGCCTGTGCGGTGCCGCAGGCGGCCAGGATCGCCAGGGCGATGGTTGTGCTCAGAGTCTTCATGGGTTTTGTCTCCAGATATGGTTTGAGGAAGTCTCGAAAACCGATGGTAGGGAGGCGATTGCTTGCCGTAAACTGAAAGCTATTGATCGATCGATAACCTGAGGTAATCAGCATGGGCTCCATCGACCGCCAGGACAGCACCCCCCAACTGCTCAACCGCCTGCGCATGCGGCAGATTGCCTTGATGCTGGCCATCGACGATCTGCGCACCCTGCGCGCCGCGGCTGACCAGCTGGGCCTGACCCAGCCTGCGGCGACCAAGATGCTCAAGGAGCTGGAAAGCGCCCTGGGCCAGCCCCTGTTCGAGCGCGTGGGCCGCGGCCTGCGGCTCAACGCGGCGGGCGAGCGGGTGACCGGTTATTTCCGCAGCATCCGCGGCAGCATGGAGGCACTGAACCGGGAACTGGGGGAAGTGCGCCAGGGCCGGGCCGGCAAGTTCGCGGTGGGCAGCATCATGGCGGCCTCACCGGGGCGGCTCACCGAGGCGCTGCTGGGGCTCAAGGAACTGTTCCCCCTGCTGACCATCGAGATCGCGGTCGACACCAGCGACCGGCTGATGGAGCAGCTGAGCGAGGGCGTGCTTGAAGTGGTGGTCGGCCGTCGTGTGGGCAACCCCGGCATCGAATGCCGTTTCACCGCCATCGCCGACGAGCGCCTGTCTGTGGTGGTTGGCAACGAACATCCGCTGGCGGGCAAACGCCGTGTGGCGTTTGAGGCCCTGCTGGACTACCCCTGGGTGCTGCAACCGGCAG
Organism: Hylemonella sp.; assembly: GCA_040376915.1. Classification (GTDB taxonomy): domain Bacteria; phylum Pseudomonadota; class Gammaproteobacteria; order Burkholderiales; family Burkholderiaceae_C; genus Hylemonella. The sequence continues at coordinate 8,027 of JBEIPS010000069.1, read as the reverse complement.
GCAGTCCTCTGCGCGATCTCATCGAGCGTGAGTTCCGCGACCATCAGGCCCCCATGCCCAAGGGGCTCATCGAGACCGGCTCCATCCTCACCACCATCAACCTGATCCGACGCTCGCAGCTGGTGTCCGTCATCCCCGAGGCCGTGGCCCAGCGCGATGCCGAGCACGGCATCCTGCGCATCCTGCCCTACCGCCTGGGGCAAAGCCTGGCGGCCTACGGCAGCCTGGTCAGCAAGGACCGCCCGCTGAGCACACCGGCCGAGCACTTTCTGCGGCTGCTACACCAGAAGCGTTAGGTCTGGGCGGCCCGTCCTAACGGACCATCTGATTCAGTTCGATGATGGGCAGCAGCACGGCCAGCACGATCAGCATCACGATCAAGCCCATCGCGACAATCAGCAAAGGCTCCAGGATGGTGGCCAGTGCCAGGGCGCGGCGCTGCACCTCGGTGCCCAGCTGCCGCGCGGCGCGCTCCAGCATCTGCGGCAGCGCGCCGGTTTGTTCGCCCAGGCGGGCGAACATGCCCAGCAAGCCGGGAAAGCGTTTCTTCTGGGCCAGCGCGGCCGCCAGCGGTGCGCCTTCGCGCACCATGACCAGGGCGTCGAGCGCATCGGCGCGCAGCGCCCGGTTGGACAGGGTGTCTGCCGCCGCCTGCAGGGCCTTGAGGATGGGCACCCCGGCGGCGGCCAGCATGGCCAGCGTGCTGGCAAAACGGGCGGCGTTGTAGCCGCGGGCCAGCCGCCCCACCAGGGGCAGCGTCAACCAGACGGTATCGAACCTGAGGCGAAACGCCGCGCCGGCCCAGGCCAGGCGTGCCGCAGCCGCTCCCATGACCAGCGCCAGCAGCAGGAGCCAGCCGTGGTTGCGCACGAAACCGCCCAGCGCCAGCATGACGACGGTCAGCACGGGCAGGGCGCGTTTGCTGCCCGCAAAGACCTGGGCGATCTGGGGCACCACATAGGCCAGCAGGAAGGTCACGATGAACAGCGCCACCACGGTCACGATGGTGGGGTAGAGCGCCGCGCCGATGAGCTTGGCCTTGAGCTCCTGGCTCTGTTCCAGATCGTCTGCCAGCCGCTCCAGCACCAGGCCCAGGTTGCCGCTGTGCTCGCCGGCACCGATGACGGCACAGTAGGTCACTGAAAACTCGCGCGCATGCTGCGCCAGGGCGGTAGCGAAAGTCGCGCCGCCATTGACCTCGGCGCGCAGGGCGGCCACCAGGTTGCGTTGGCGCTCGTCCTCGGCCTCGTCGGACAGCACCGTGAGGGCACGTTCCAGCGGCAGGCCGGCGCTCACCAGCCCGGCCAGCTGCCGTGTCCAGATCGCCAGTTCCGTGGGGTTGAACACGCGGCTGCTCCACAGCGTGGTGTTCAGCCATGAGGATCCCGGGCCGGTGCCGTCCAGGCCGCCCGCCCCCACGGCCTCGACACGCAGGGGCACCAGCGCCTGCGCGCGCAGCAGGCTGCGGGCCGAGCGTGCGCTGTCGGCCTCGACGGTGCCGTTGCGGGTGTCGCCTTCGGGGGTCAGTGCTTCGTAGGTATAGGCGGGCATGGGTGCGGGTGGCTCAGTCGCGGGTCACGCGCAGCAGTTCTTCGCGTGAGGTGATGCCCTGGCGCACCAGGCGTTCGCCGTCGTCGCGCATCAGCGTCATGCCGCGCGCCAGCGCGGCCGAGCGGATGTCGGCCTCGGCCGCGTTGGCATGGATCAAAGAGCGGATGTGGTCGTCGGCGACCAGCAGTTCGAACACCCCGGTGCGCCCGTGGTAACCCGACTGTCCGCAGACCTGGCAGCCGGCACCGCCGCAGTCGGTGCAGCGCCTGCGCACCAGGCGCTGCGCCAGCACGCCCAGCAGCGAGGAACTCAGCAGGAAGGGCTCGATGCCCATGTCGGTCAGCCGCGTCACGGCGCTGGCGGCGTCATTGGTGTGCAGGGTGGCCAGCACCAGGTGGCCGGTCAGCGAAGCCTGGATGGCGATCTGTGCGGTCTCGAAATCGCGGATCTCGCCGATCATGATCACGTCCGGGTCCTGGCGCAGGATGGCCCGCAGGGCCTTGGAAAAAGTGAGTTCGATCCGGGCGTTGACCTGGGTCTGGCCCACGCCGGGCAGCTCGTACTCGATCGGGTCCTCGACCGTCATGATGTTGAGGCTGCGTGTGTCGAGCCGCTCCAGCGCGGCATAAAGCGTGGTCGTCTTGCCCGAACCGGTGGGGCCGGTGACCAGGACGATGCCGTGCGGCTGCGCCACCAGCTGCTCGAAGCGGGCCAGTGCCTCGCCCTGCATGCCCACGGTCTCCAGGTTGATCTTGCTGCCGGTCTTGTCCAGCAGGCGCAGCACGGCGCGCTCGCCGTGCGCGCAGGGCAGGGTGCTGACGCGCACATCCACCGCGCGGGTGCCGATGCGCAGGGAGATGCGGCCGTCCTGCGGCAGGCGCTTTTCAGCGATGTCGAGCTCGGCCATGATCTTCAGGCGCGAGATCAGCGCCGCGTGCAGTGCGCGGTTGGGCTGCACCACGTCGCGCAGCGTGCCGTCCACGCGGAAACGCACGATGGAATGACGCTCATAGGGTTCGATGTGGATGTCGCTGGCGCCATCACGTGCCGCCTGCGTCAGCAGGGCATTGAGCATGCGGATGATGGGCGCATCGTCCGATGTCTCGAGCAGGTCCTCGATGGCGGGCAGGGTTTCCATCATGCGCGAAAGATCGATGTCGCTCTCGACCTCGCTGACCACGGTGGCCGCGCTCGATTCGCTCTGGGCGTAGGCGGCGCTGATGCGCTGGCGCAGCAGCTCGGGCGCTTCGGTCCGGACCTGCCGCACCTCGTACTTGCGCAGGACTTCGCTCAGCCCGTCTACAGGATTCAGCCCTTGCAGCCACAAGGTGAGTTCACCGTCGCGGTCCTCCAGCAGCAACTGGTGGCTGCGGGCGTAGGCGTAGGGCAGCGGGTACAGCACAGACAGGCTCACGGGCTGTTGGTTGACGGGGCGGCGGGCCCGGGCGTACCGGCCGGCTGCGCGGGGTTTGCCGGTAACGGTGCGGCCGCAGGGGCAGGCGTTGCGGCAGGCGCCACGGGCGGCGGGGCCAGCGGCGGCAGCACGGGGGACTCGTTGATGGGCACGACGACGCTGGGCTTGGGCTGCGCCTGCTGCTGCATGGACTGCATGAACTCGTAGCGGTCCTGCGACAGGCTGCTGGAGGTCGCGCCATCGCGCACGACCACCGGGCGCAGGAAGACCATCAGGTTGGTCTTCTTGCGGGTGCGGGATTCGGAGCGGAACAGCGCGCCGATGAGAGGTATGTCTCCCAGGAAGGGTACCTTTTCCTGGCCGCCGGTGTATTCGTCCTGCAGCAGGCCGCCCAGCACCACGATGCCGCCGTCTTCGACCAGCACATTGGTCTCGATCGAGCGCTTGTTGGTGATCAGGCCGGCGGTATTGGTCTCGGACTTGTCGACGCTGGAGACCTCCTGGTAGATGGTCATGCGCACCGTACCGTTTTCGCTGATCTGCGGCTTGACGCGCAGCGTCAGACCCACGTCCTTGCGTTCGATGGTCTGGAAGGGGTTGACGGTCGCGGTGCTGCCGGTGGTGCTGTACTGGCCGGTGACAAAGGGCACGTTCTGGCCGATGACGATCTTGGCCTCCTCGTTGTCCAGCGTCAGCAGATTGGGCGTGGACAGCACGTTGCCGTCGCCGCTGGTCTCCAGCGTTCGGGCCAGGAAGCCCAGCACGTAGATCCCGTTGTTCTGCGTGGCGGCGCCGACGTTCAGGCCCCGGCCGGGCAGGACGGTGCCGCCGGCCTGGGTGCTGAGGTTGGCGATGTTGTTGCCCCCGGTGCCGAAATTGGTGCCCAGCAGCCCGACCGTGCTGTCGCCCACCTTGCCGATGGCGCCCTGCCACTGGATGCCGAACTCGGCGGCCTTGTTGGCGTTGACCTCGGCGATCAGGCTTTCCACAAACACCTGGGCACGGCGTGCGTCGAGCTTGTCGATCACCGCGCGCAGCTGGCGGTACTGCGGCTCGGGCGCGGTGATGATGAGCGAGTTGGTGGCCGGGTCGGCCTGGATCTGCCCGCCGGTGGCCGATGCCGTCGGTGTGGCCGCCGCGCCCGGTGCGGTCGTGGCCGCCGGCGCGGCAGTGCCCGTGCCACTGGCCATGGCGGCGCGCAGCGTGACCGCCAGCTTCGTGGCTTCGGCGTTCTTCAGGTAGACCACGTGGATGTTGCCGTCGGGGTTTTGCGAGGCCGGCTGATCGAGCTTGTCGATCAAGGAACGGGCCAGCGCGAGCCGCGCCGGGTTGGCCGCGCGCAGGATCAGCGAGTTGCTGCGGGGCTCGGCGATCAGCGTGGTCCTGAACGAACCGTCGCCCGCCGCCGGCTGGCCGCCGGCGCCGCTGGCGTCCAGCAGGCGCAGCACGAGCGGCGCCAGGTCCATGGCGATGCCGTGGCGCAGGTTGATGACTTCCACATCGGTGGCATTGGCCACGTCCATCGCCGCGATGATCTGCGCGATGCGGCGCAGGTTGTCCCCGTAGTCGGTGATGACCAGCGAGTTGTTGCCCGGGTTGACGTTGATGGTGTTGTTCGGACTGATCAGCGGCCGCAGAATGGGCAGCAGGGTGTTGGCGTTCTCAAAGTTGAGCTTGAAGATCTGGGTGGCGATCTGGTTGCCCGCCACCATCTGGTCCGAGAAGACAGCGCCGGTCTGCAGCTTGGCGTCCGCCTCGGGGACGATCTTGTCCAGGCCCGGCGTGCTCACCACGGTGTAGCCCTGCAGCCGCAGCACCGCCAGGAACTGGCCATAGGCCACGGCCGGCGTCACCGGCTGCTCGGTGGCCAGCGAGATGGTGCCCTTGACGCGCGGGTCCACCACCACATTGCGTCCGGTGATGGTGGCCATGGTGCGGGCCACGGCTTCGATGTCTGCATTGCTGAAGTTCAGCGTCACCGGTTCACCGCGGCGCGGTGCCGCTGCCTCGCCCTGCCCCAGGGTGGGGGCCGGCGGCGCGGGCTGGGCCCAGGAGCGTACTGGCAGCAGAGCCGCGGCGGCGCCCAGCAGCAGGCAGGCGGCCAGGCGCTGTCGCGTCATGGTCTGGCGTTGGGGGTTTTGGAGTTTCATGCTTAGCCCAGGTTGATGAGGGAGCGCGCGCCGTCGCGCCGACCCAGGATGTTGAGCAGGTTGGCCAGCGCTTCCACCCGCTCGGGTGCGGCACTGGCTTCGCCTTCGAAACGGAGTTTCTGTTCATTCCACAGGCCCCGGCCGGAGAGCTGCAGGCTTCCTTCCAGCGTGGTCAGCTCGAAAGTGGTCGCATCGCCGCCCTGCAAGGTGAGCCGGTAGCTGCCCAGGGGCCGCAGGGTGCTCAGGCTGGAGGACATGCGACGGGCATCGACCTGCAGGCGTCCGGTCAGACGGAGCCGGCCTTCTGCCCACTGCATGGCCAGGCTCTGGGTCGAGAAGTCCAGCTGTCCCTGGGGCAACACGGTGTTCCACGGCGTCCCCAGCCCGCCCAGCAGGCTGGCGGGCCAGTGCGACTGGCCGTCGGCCACGCTCAGGTGCAGATCACGCAAACCGGCCGGTCTCAGTGTGATTCGCAGGGGCTGTGCGATGCAACAGTCGGCCATGAGCTGGGTGCGCAAGCCGTCCCAGGCGGGCCGGATGCGCCAGGCCAGCCTGTCCGGCAGGGTCACGGCGCTCTGGCTGCCCACTCCGCCGGTGAGCACCAGGCGGGCGCTGCCCTGCCACAGGCTGCCCCGGGCATCGAGCAGGCGGACCTGTTCGCCGCTGCCCAGGTCCACCGCCTGGGCCAGCCAGCGGGCCGGGGCAAAGACCAGCACAGCGGCCAGCAGCCCGGTCAGGGCACCCAGCGCAGCCCATCCCCAGGGCGCGGTGTTGTTCGGCGTGCGTGTGCGGGTCGTCATGGTCGTCACCGCTGGGGCAAGCTCATCACCAGGACCCCGTTCCAGGTCGCAGGGCCGGAGCTGTTGGTGCGTAGCAGGCGCGCTTCGAGCGGCGCCGAGCGCGCATTGAGCCGCGCCAGTGCCAGCCATTGGGCCAGTGCATCGGCCGGGACATTCGTGAGCGTGACGGTGGCCCGCCCGCCCGCCGTCGTCAGGCGGGCGTTGGCGCCCAGCGCTTCGCGGGTCGCGCGTTCCAGCGCCTGCTGCGCCTCGTCCTGGCCGAGGGTCGCTTGCTTGTCCAGGGCCTGGGCCTGCAGCTGCATGGCACGCATCTGCTGCAGCTGGGCGTCCAGGGTCCGGGCCTGGGCTTCGGCACCACGCAAGGTGACCACGGCGGGGGCCAGCAGCCACCACAGCAGCGCGGCCAGCACCAGGGCCGCGGCCAACTTCAGCAGGATCTGTTCGCGCGCGGGCCGCCGGGCCCAGTGCGCCTGCCATGCCGTCAGCTGAAGGGGCAGTTTCATGGCATGCCCTCCGGTTTGAGGATCAGGGTGTCTTCTTCCCAGCGGGCCGCGTAGCCCAGCGGCTTGAGCCGGGCGGTCACCTCGGCCAGGCTGGCCGCCGCCGGGTCCAGTCCCTTGAGCTGCAAGCCGTCCGCCGCGAACTCGATGGCCGAGGCCACGGGCGCATCCGGTGCCGACTCCTGGTAGCGGGCCAGCATGGTTTCCATGTCGGCCCCGGAGGTGGCACCCTTGTCGCGTTGCAGTGCCGACAAGGCGCGCGCCATCTGCCGCGGGGCGTCGACGACGACCCGGACATCGGGAAAGGTGGTGGTGAGGATCTCCCGCATGGCAGCACGCTGGGCCGCCTGCGCGGCCTGTTCCCTCCAGGCCAGGAGCAGCAGGCCCGCGAGATTGACGACGATCAGCCCCAGGGCTGCCCAGCGCGCGGGGCGCCATTGCGGCGCAAGCAGCAGGCTGGCGCCCTGCGCGGCCAGCTGCCGACGCAGGCGCGTGCCGCGTGTGCGCAGCAACTCGAACTGCGCCAGATCCCAGTCCGACTGTGCGGCGATGACGGCGCGCTCGGAGCGGGTCTGCAGTGTCACGGGTCCTTGCAGGAACTGTTCGGCCTGTTCGGCCACCGCCGGTTCGGCGACCACCGTCTGCGGCATGTCGCTGCCGCCGATCAGCGCCGCGGTGGCGGCCGTCAGCGGCAGCCGGGTCACGCCGCCAGCGCTGGCAAACAGCAGCTGGGGCTGATCGGGCGTGCCGGTGACGTGCAGCGTGCTGGTCTCGGTCGCCGCCGGGGCCAGCTCCGGAACGATGCGGGTGGCGCCCTGCCCGGCCTGCTCCAGGGTCCCCAGCCAGGCCTGCAGCCACGACTGCTCGCAGGCCGCGACCCAGACGCTGCCGTCCGGACCGGCCTGCGGTCCCAGCGCGAAATGCAGCCGGGCGGGCTCGTCCAGCAGGCGTTCTTCCAGCAGGCCCTCCAGCACGGCGCGCAGGCGCGGCGCGCCCCGCCCAAGGGCGCCGCGCGGGAGCTGCAGCCGATGCCAGGACAGCTTCTGCGCCGGGACGAGAGCCACGATCTCAGCGCCACGGGGCGCGGACAGCAGGTTCGGTGTCACCTGCGTGTGGCGCACGACACGGCCGCCTGCGTCGACCAGGACGGCTTCACAGAGCGTGCCGGTCGCGGGTGGCGCGGCGGGAAGGATGACGATCAGGGTGCTCATGCGAGGTATTGCAGACTCAGGGCGGATTGGTAGTTTGCATGAACGGGGCGCCACGCTCGCGCCACAGCACGGACACCTTCAGGCCCTCGCGCTGCACCACCGAAGTTTCCTCCACCACGGCCTGGTCCAGCCGCAGCCGCCCCCTTACCTCGAAATGGCGTGAGCTCACGCCGTGCCGGGTTTCCACGAGCTGCCCTGGCGCCAGGTTGAGCACGTCGCTGGCAGCCGACAGCGAGCGGAAGTGCGAGAGCTGGCGTGCATTCACCAGGCGCTGTGCCTGGCCCAGGTCCAGTGACGCGATGCTGGCGTACAGCACCTGGGCGCTGGCCGTGTTGAGGTTGACCGTCGTGCGCATCGGCAGCAGCGTGATGTAGGGGCGCAGCCGTGCCAGGCTGGCCGGC
>JBEIPS010000038.1:0-25156 GCA_040376915.1 Hylemonella sp. | reverse complement strand
TTCGTTTTCACTTCAATCATGCTCTCGGGTCCGCCGGGCAGGCAGAACGAGCAGGACAGCGGGACCGAACTGAGCAGGAAGTGCGTCTGTTTCTCACCTGGCTCCAGCGGCATCATGAAACCCTGCACGCGCTGTGACTTGCCGTCCAACGAAAGAACCTGCGGCGGAAAGACCGGCAGCACGCGGTTCTTCTCCACCTTCGTTTTCACGTTCGTCAAAAGGGACCAGGGCAGCACATCGGAGCGATCCTTCAGCGGCGGAAAGGGGCTGTCGGGACTGTGCACGCCAGCGCCGCTGCCGCTCGGGATGCCGCCCTGGATGGGCGGGTCCAGCTGCGCCTGCGCAGCCTGGGCCGCGAGCAGCAGAAGAAGAGAACAAAGAAGTGCACGCATGGTTTATCTCGAGTTCAGCAATTGTCCCGCTTCCACGCGGTAGGCACCCAGCGCCGGCAGCAGGGCCGCCAGCGCCGCCACGGTGAGCGCCAGGGTCGGCACCCAGAGTTCCAAGCCCAGCCAGAGCCAGCCCGTCATGGGCAGGGATTGCTCGACCGCCAGAAGATAGCCTAGCAGGCCTGTCAAGAGGTGCCCGCCCAGCAGGCCCAGCCCGGTGGCCAGCGCGGCCAGCCAGAACGCCTCGCACAGCAGCAGCGCGGCCAGGCGGCGCGGCGGCGCACCCAGCATGCGCAGCAGGGCCAGGTCCTCGCGCCGTTCCCGCACCGCGCTCCACAAGGCGATGAAGACACTCAGGCCGGCCGACAACAGCAGGACCAGCGCAAAACCACGCAGTACGTCGCTACCCACGCCCACCATGCGCAGCAGGCGCGTGATCTCCAGCGCGGGTGCCGCCGCCTGCATATTGGTCGTGGTGTTCACATGGCGCGGGAAGGTGGCCGCGGCCAGGGGGCTGCGGTAGCGCACCAGGGCCAGCGTGATTTCGCGCTTCTCGTCCTCGTGCGCCGCGTCATGGTCGTCGCCCTTGCCGTGGGCCACCTCGTGCACTTCCCAGACCGATTCGGTGGCTGTCAGCAGCAGCCGGTCCAGCACGCAGGCGCAGGGCGCCAGCACGCCGCTGACCACATAGGGGTGTGCGGCATGCGTCGCCGCAGCGCCCCCGTCGGCCAGGCCGTGCGCCCCGGCAAAGGACTGGCCCGGCTGCAGGCCGGTGGCCTGCGCCGCCTGGTGGCCCAGCACCACCTCCATGGGCTGCTGCCAGAGCCGCCCCTGCGCGAGTTGCGCGCCGTAATGTGCGGAGTAGTCGTGTGTGGTGCCGACGATGCGAAAGCCGCGGTAGCTGTCGCCCAGGCTCAGGGGGATGAGCTGTGCCACACGCGCGTCCTTGGCCAGGGACTGGGCCTCACGCAGCGGGATGTTGCCCGGCGGCACGTCCAGGTGGAACACGCCGGAGAGGATGAGCTGCAGCGGGCTGCCCTTGGCGCCAACCACGACGTCGATGCCGGCCAGGTCACGCTCGAAGGCACGGTCCAGTTGCGCGCGCGTCAGCAGTGCCAGGGTGATGGCGGCCAGGCCCAGCGTGAGCAGGAGCAGATTGAGCACCGTAGCCAGCGGGCGCGCCCACAGGTAGCGCCAGGAGAGGGTCAGGGTTTTCATGCCACGGTCTCCTGCCGGGCTGCATCGAGGTCCAGCACCTGCGCTTGCGGCAAGGCCTGGACCACACGCGCATCATGCGTGGCAATCACCAGTGTGGCGCCGCAGCCTTGCGCCGTGCCCAGCAACAGGGCCAGCGCCTCGCGCGCGGCCACATCGTCCAGACTGGCCGTGGGCTCGTCGGCCAGGATGACCTGGGGGTTCAACAGGATGGCGCGCGCCAGCGCCACACGCTGGGCCTGCCCACCCGACAGCTGCCGCGGCCGGCGTTCGGCCAGTTCGGCCACGCCTAGGGCCAGCAAGGCAGCAGTGATGGCGGCCCGGTCCACCGGCAGGCCGGCGGCGTAGTAGACCAGTTCCAGGTTGCCCTGGACCGTGAGCGCATGGCTGAGATGCAGCTTCTGCGGCAAAAAACCGATGTGGCGCGCGCGCCATGCATCGCGCCGCACCGGGCTGAGCAGGCCAAGCGACTGGTCGGCCACCACGATCTCGCCGGCCGCCGGCGCCATCAGACCGGCGGCCAGTGCCAGCCAGCTGGACTTGCCGCTGCCGGAGCGGCCGCGCAACAACAGCACCTCGCCCTGGCCGACAGCAACATCGAGAAAGGAGATGAGACTGCCATGGGGATAACGGCAAGCCAGGCCGCGAGCGCTGATCATGGGGTGCGACGGGAGGCAGGAGGCGCCGGCGTGCAATCCGCACAGACACCACGCACGGAAAGATCCACGCTCAGTCCGTGGTGACCCACCAGCTCCAGCGCCTGCAAGGCGGACCGGGCCGCCTGCTCCAGTTCGACGGAACCGTCCGCCAGCTCGAAATTGCGGTGGCAGGCCTGGCATTCGAAACGCGGGTGGGATTCGGCCGTATCGGAGGCGGCACGGTAGTGCCGGACCCGGTCCGCATCGACGGTACAGACCAGCAAGCCGGCCTGCGCCAGGCGGTCCAGCAGGCGATAGAGCGTGACGCGGTCCATCTCAAGCCCGTGCGCCTCGCGCAGAGTATCGATCAGCTCGGCATGCGTCCAACTGCGGCCGTGATGGCGCCGCAACCACTTGAGCACCTCGCGCGCTGCGCTCGTCCTTCTCAGGCCGTGAGCCGAAAGCAGGTGGTCGATCGAAACATCCGATTCAGCCATGGTTGTGATCTGTCGCATTAATGCAACTGAATTGCGTTAATATATATTGCAACTTAGTTGCATTTTAAACCTGCAACCCAAACCCCTCGTTGCTCAGGGCTTGTGTCCCGGATTGTCGGGCATTTGCCCGCTGTGCGGTGCCGTGCGGCGGGCGCCCCACCGTCACGCGAGGGTATGGGTTGCGCCCCGCACATGCCTTGAACCTTTTGGAGTCCCCATGTCCCCAGACCCTCGTTCCGCCCCGCGCCTGCCGGTCACCGTGCTCTCCGGTTTTCTCGGCGCCGGCAAAACCACCCTGCTGAACCATGTGCTGGCCAACCGCGCCGGTCTGCGCGTTGCCGTCATCGTCAACGACATGAGCGAGGTCAACATCGACGCCTCGCTGGTCGACAGGTCGGCGGCCAATGCTGGCGCGGCCCTATCGCGGACCGAGGAAAAGCTGGTCGAGATGAGCAACGGCTGCATCTGCTGCACCCTGCGCGAGGATTTGCTAGTCGAAGTGCGCCGTCTGGCAGCCGAAGGCCGTTTCGACTGCCTGCTGATTGAATCGACCGGCATCGGCGAGCCCATGCCCGTGGCGGCCACCTTCGACTTCCGCGACGAGGCGGGGCTCAGCCTCAACGACGTGGCCCGCGTCGACACCATGGTCACCGTGGTTGACGCCCAGAACCTGCTGCGCGACTACAGCAGCCGCGATCTGCTAGCGCAGCGCGGCGAGGTGGCCGGCGAGGGTGACGAGCGCACCCTGGCCGCCCTGCTGGCCGAGCAGATCGAGTTTGCCGACGTGGTGGTGGTCAACAAGGCCGACTTGGTCGACGCCGCGCAGCTCGACGATGTGACTTGCGCCGTCCGGGCCCTGAACCCGCAGGCCGAGATCGTGCATGCCACCCATGGGCGTGCGCCGCTGGACAAGATCCTTAACACCGGCCGTTTCGATCTGGAGCGTGCCAGCAGCATGGCGGGCTGGGCCCGCGCCCTCGAAGGCGATCACACGCCCGAGACCGAGGCCTATGGCATCGCCAGCTTCGTGCTGCGTAGCCGCGAGCCCCTGCACCCCGTGCGTTTCCACGCCTTCATGGAAAGCCCCCAGGCCGGGCTGCTGCGGGCCAAAGGGTATGTCTGGCTGGCCAGCCGGCCCGAGTGGGTGCTGTCCTACTCACGCGCCGGCAACACCGCCACCCATGAGCCCGTGGGCCAGTGGTGGGCCACGGTGCAGCGCGAGCGCTGGCCGGCGGGGAGTGATGCGCAACGCCGCGCCATCGAGGCCATCTGGCAGGAGCCCTATGGCGACCGGCTCAACGAGATCGTCTTCATTGGCCAGGACCTGGATCGCGAAGCGATCACCGCAGCCTGGGAGCACTGCCACCTGAAGCCGGATGAACTGCAACAGGGCCCTTCCGCCTGGCGACGTCTGCCTGATCCCTTTCCGCGCTGGGTCCGCAACTGACCCGCTTCTTCTCCATCAGCCACCTCCTCTCACCATAAAAAACAAAATGCCATCCTCCCGTCCGCCATCCCCCTTGCGCCTGCTCAGCGGGCTGATCCTCTGCCAGTGCCTGCCCTGGGCCGCACTGGCCGAAGAAAAGACCGAAAAATCCCTGGGCAACGTGGTGATCACCGCCACCACCCAGCCCATGGAAGCCGCAGACGCCCCGGCCGCCGTCACCGTCGTCAACCGACGGGAGATCGAAGCCCGCAATATTTCGCGCCCGGCCGACGCCCTCAAGGCTGTGCCCAGCCTGTACACCGGCGCGCAGGCCGACGGACAGGTCAACCGCAGCAGCGGCGGCACGGGTGCGGTCACTCTGCGCGGGATTCCCGGCGCGCGCACCCTGGTGCTGCTCGACGGCCAGTCCCTGCTCGGTGCGAACTCGGGTTCCATCAATTGGCGCGCGATCAACGTCGATGAACTCGAACGCATTGAGGTCGTGCCCGGGCCCTTCTCCTCGCTTTACGGCAGCGGTGCCATCGGGGGCGTGATCAACATGATCAGCAAACAACCTGACCGGCAGGAGTTCATCGCCCGCTGGAAGCGCGGCTACGGCGATGCTGCCGGCGACGACCTGGGCATCTTCTTCCGCGACAAGATGAGCAATGGTCTGGGCGTGCAGGTCAGCGCCAGCCAGATCAGCCGCAAGGACTACGTCAACGACGCCGTGCTCGCCGCACCTTCAGCAGGTGCGGCCGGCACCGCCGTGACCGGTGCCGTGCCTATCCAGACCCCCACGGGAGGCTCCACCTACCAGGTCGGCACCAAAGGCCTTTCACCCTGGCGCCAGGACAATGTGGGCGCCAGGCTCAGCTTCGACATCGACAACCGCAGCCGCCTCTACGCCGGCGTCTCGCGATCGGAGTTCAGCGAGTCGCGCCAGCCCTATGAAAGCTGGCTGCGCGACGGCAGCAACAATGTGGTGAGCAGCGGCACCCTGAGCGTCAACGGTCAGCGTGTCGTCCTGCAGGAAAGCGCCTTCGTCAACTCCTTGTCACGGCAGACGGCCACCCGCTACTTTGCCGGCTACGACGGTATGCTGGGCAGCGAGCGCAAGCTCAAGCTCGACGTCGCCCAGATCCGGGACGACACCAGCTCCCAGGTGATCACCAGCGGTCAGCCCGTGGCCACCGGTGCCGGACGCCTGAGCCTGACACCCAGCGAGACCACGGACCTGCTGGCCCAGATCAGCGAGGGCCTGGGCGACAAGGCCTTCCTGGTCTATGGCCTGGCGATCCGCAAGGCGGAGGTGGCCCAGCGCCACTGGGGCGTGTCGAACTGGAACGAGCCGGCCACGCAGACCACGCTCAACGAAGGTTACGACGGCCGCTCGACCACCACGTCCCTGTACGGACAGGTCGAGTGGCAACTGGCGGACCCGCTCACGCTTTACCTCGGGGGGCGGCACGACCAGTGGCGCACCAGCGGCAGCTATTTCAAGAACACGGCACCGACGGTCAATGCGGCGTACCCGGAACGCCAGGAATCCGCCTTCAGCCCCAAGGTCTCCGGCGTCTACAAGCTGGACCCTGCCTTGTCGCTGCGCGCCTCGATCGGCCAGTCCTTCCTCGCGCCGGGCAACCTGGATCTCTACTCGCGCTCCTTCCACGGCCCCAACACCTTCCTCAATGACCCGAACCTCAAACCCGAACGCAGCACCACCTGGGAAGTCGGCAGCCTCTGGCAGGCGACGCCCAGCCTGAGCACCGGACTCACCTACTTCGAGTCGCGCCTGACGGACATGATCATCCTCAAGCAACTCAGCACCTTCACGCGCCAGTACGTCAACATCGGCGAAGCCAAGGTCCGCGGCATCGAATGGACCGGCAAGTGGCAATGGACCTCGCACCTGCGTCTCGACGCCAACTACAGCTGGGTCGATGCCGCCACGGTGCAGAACGACGCCGAGCCGGCCAGCGTCGGCAAGCGCCTGACCTCGGTTCCGCAGGACCAGTTGTATGCGGGTCTGAGCACCGAGCGAGGCGTCTGGAGCGGCAGCATCGACCTGCGCTATACCGGCAAGACCTACGGCAACACCGACAACTCCGATACGGTCGAAGGCGTGCCCGGCGCCTACGACGCCTACACATGGGTGAACGCCAAAGTCGGCTATCGCATCAATCGCCGCCTGTCCTTCAACCTCGGCGTAACCAACCTGACCGACCGCAAGGTCTATCAGTCCATCCTCATGCCGGGGCGCAGTTGGAGCACCGAACTGGTGTATTCAATGTGAAGCACCTTATGCATGGCCTGTCCGGTGGCCTGAACCGGTTCGGGCGATACCTGCGCCTGGCGCTCGGCCTCCTGCTGTTGGCAAGCGGCGGCTGGGCGGCGGGAGCCGAACGCATCGCCCTGCTCTCGACCAAGATCCTGCTGGAACACCGCTACAAGCTCATGGAAGCGGACGCCCGCGCCGCTGGCCTTGAGCTGGCCTGGACCCAGGTGGACGTGGAAGGCGAGGCCGGCGTGCGGCGCGTACTCGAAGGCGCACGCCTGGTGCTGGTCGACAGCCACCGCAACGAAGACCGTGCCCAGGTGGAGCGCCTGGCCGGCGAGCCCTTGCGCAGACTGACCCTGCCGACCATCAGCGTCAACAACACCTTGCTGTCGTCGACCGGCCTGCGCGGCACCGGCCTGCCGGAGACCCAGGCCCAGCGCATCTATGCCTACTACGTCAGCGGGACAGCGCCCAACCGCGCCTACCTCTTCCAGTACCTGGCGGCGCTGGTGCGCGGCGGCGACACGGCCACCATCCCGCCACCCCAGCCCCTGCCCGGCTCGGCCATCTACCACGACCAGCACCCGGCACGGCTGATCACCGACCTGCCCAGCTACCTGCGCTGGTGGCAGCAGCAAAAGGGCAACGACTGGCAGGGTCGCCCTGTCATCGCGATGGAGATCGCCTCCACCTATGTCGCCGAAAGCCAGACGCGCATGCTCGACGAGACGCGACGGGCCATCGAAGAGGCCGGCGCCGTCCCCCTGATCTTCTATCGTGCGACCCGGCTGGGCCGCCCCACGGGGCCGCCATCAGGAGCGCCCGCCCTTGCGTCCGAAGCGCTGATCACCCTGGAAGGGCGCACCCTGCCCAACGTGCTGCTGGTCAACACCTTCCTGGGCATCAACCCGGACGCGCGCCGCGCCTGGCACCGATCCCTGGGCATCCCGGCCATCAATGTGCTGGGTTACCGCAGCGGCAACCGGGACGAGTACCTCAAGGATCCGTCCGGTGTAAGCAGCTTCTTCCTGCCCTTCACACTGACCAATGCAGAATACATTGGTCTGCAAGACCCAGTGGTGTTGACCAGCAACGAAGGCGGCGAGCTGGTGCCCATGCCCGAGCAGATGCGGCTGCTGATCGGCAAGGCGGTGCGTCTGGCCCAGCTGCAAGGCAAGGCCAACGCAGACAAACGCGTGGCTCTGTTCTTCTGGAATCACCCGCCGGGCGAGCGCAACCAGGGCGCCTCCAACCTCAACGTGCCGCACTCGATCGAGCATCTGGTCACGCGCCTGCGGGCCGAGGGCTACGCCTTCAGCCCCGTGGGCGAGCAGGCCATCATCGACGCCGTTGCGCGCATGCTGCGCCCGGCCTACCGTCACGGCACCCTGCCCGATCTCATGAAAACGGTGGACTGGGATTTCCTGCCTCTGGCCGACTACCGGCGCTGGTTCGCCAGCCTGCCCGATGAGGTGCGCCGCCCCGTCATGCAGCACTGGGGCCCGCCGGAGCAGAGTTCGTGGCTGGCCCGGCGCCAGGGTGTCCAGGGCTTTGTCATCCCGCGCCTGCAGCTGGGTCGGCTGATCGTTCTGCCCCAGCCCCAGCGCAGCGACGGCCCGGCGGCCAACGACAACGAGCGCAAGCTCTTCCACGACACGAAGGTGCCGCTGCACCATGCCTATCTCGCCACCTACCTCTGGGTGCGAGAGCATTTCCAAGCGGACGCCATCGTGCATTTCGGCACACATGGCTCACAGGAGTGGACCCCGGGCAAGGAGCGCGGGCTCTGGGCCTACGACGAGCCCAACCTGCTGGCCGGCAACACACCTATCGTCTACCCCTACATCGTGGACAACGTCGGCGAGGCGCTGAACGTTCTGCGCCGCGGCCGCGGCGTGATCGTGAGCCACCAGACCCCCCCTTTTGCGCCGGCCGGCCTGTCCGACGACTTCGTGCGCATCAACGACCTGATCCGCGAATACCTCTCGCTCGACGAGGGCCTGGTCAAGGACAACAACCGCCGCCTCATCATCGAACAGGCGGTGAAGATGAACATCCACCGGGACATGAAGTGGAAGGTGGCGGATTTGGAGCGCGATTTCCCGCGTTTCCTGCGCGAGATCGAGGACTACCTCGAAGATCTTGGCGCCGGCATGCAGCCTCTGGGTCTGCACACCCTGGGTCAGACCGCCGAGCCCGGACATCTGGCCAGCACCGTGATGCAGATGCTGGGCCAAGCCTTGCACGAAAGTCTGGGCACGGGCGGTGCGCGCGGCAGCTTCAAGGCCGACTACCGCCAGCTCCAGCAAAGTCGCCCCTACCGTTTCGTGCTGGACTACGTGATCCAGGGGCGCGACCAGGCCGAGCTCAAGGACCCGGCTCTGCGTTCCCTGGCCGAACGCGGCCGACAGTACCTGCGCGATCTACAGGCCGAGGTCGAAATCGAAGGTGTGGTCCGGGGTCTGGCCGCGCGCTGGATCGACCCGTCCTACGGCGGCGACCCGGTGCGCAACCCGGACGCCCTGCCCACGGGCCGCAATCTCTATGGTTTCGACCCTTCGCGCATACCAACCCGCGCCGCCTACGAAGCCGGCAAGCAGGCCCTGCAGCAGCTCGTGGCGGACTACCAGCTCAGCCACGGCAAGGCACCTGAGAAGCTGGCCTTCAGCCTCTGGAGCACCGAGACCCTGCGCCATCTGGGCATGCTCGAATCGCAGATCTTCTACGCCATGGGCGTGCGTCCCCGATGGGACGAGGGCGGCCGGGTGGTCGGACTGGAGGTCATTCCAGCGAAGGAACTTGGGCGCCCGCGCATCGACGCCGTGATCTCGCTCACCGGTCTCTACCGCGACCAGTTTCCCAACCTGATGGAGCGGATCAACGAGGCCGCCACCCTTGTGGCCGAGCTGCGCGAAGACGCCCGGCAAAACCCCATCCGCGCCAATACCGAGCGGGTGCGCCAGCGACTGCTGCAAAAGGGGGTGGATGCCAGGGACGCTGAAGACTTCGCGCTGACGCGCATCTATGGCAATGAAAGCGGCGACTACGGCACCGGCCTGACCGACGCAACGCTAGCCTCCGGCACCTGGGAGGAGAGCGACGGCAAGCTTGCCGGCCTTTACCTCTCGCGCATGTCCTGGGCCTACGGTCCTGATTCTTCGCGCTGGAGCCGCAAGCTCCAGGACGACCGGGGCCGGGAGATCAATGTGTACGCCGAGCAGCTGCGCGGTACGAGCGCCGCCGTGCTCTCACGCTCGTCCAATCTGCGCGGTCTGCTCGACACCGACCACCCTTTCGAATACCTGGGCGGCCTCTCGCTCGCCATACGTCAGCTTGACGGGGCCAGCCCTGCGCTGTACATCGCCAATATGCGCGACCCGGCCCGCGCCAAGCTGGAGCGGGCCGAAAACTTCCTGGCCAAGGAATTACGTTCGATCTACCACCATCCGCGCTGGATCGCCGAAATGCAGCGCGAAGGCTACGCCGGCACCTTGCAGTTGCTCAACACGGTCAACAATTTCTGGGGCTGGCAGGTCATGGACCGCCAAGTGGTGCGCGACGACCAGTGGCAGGAATTCCACGAGGTCTACGTGCGCGATCGCCATCAGCTCGGCCTGCGCCGCTGGTTCGAGCGTTCCAACCCGGCAGCCCTGGCCCAGCTCACAGAGCGCATGCTCGAAGCCGTGCGCAAGGATTACTGGAAAGCCGATGAGACGGTGGTGCGCGAGCTCGTCACGCTCTACCGCGAGCTCAGCACCCGCCACGACATCGTTTCTTCCAATGCCACCTTCCGCGCCTATGTGGCCGAACTGTCCGTCGGTTACGGACTGGGCCGGCCCTCAGCCCCGGCAGGTCGGGCGACCACAAGCGCTGCAGCGGCAGCGGCGCCTCCACCGGCCGAGCCCGCGGTGCGAGGCCAGGAGCTGCGTGAAATTCCCAAACACCAGGCGTTCCGGGAGTTGATCTGGACCTATGCGGTCCTGATCGGCCTCATCGTGTTCGCCGGCATCGGCTACCAGGCCTGGCGCACACGACGCGCGATCTGACCCCACTTCTTTTATCCACCGGCATCGACATGAACTCCATCGAAACCCTGCTTTACGAAACCACGCGTTTTTTCCTCACTCCGGTCCTGATCCTGCTTTGTGTCATGTTCGTCTACGCCCTGTTCGCCCTGGGCATGCTTCTGCACGATCTGGTCTGGCGCGCCTGCGGACGTCCGCCCGCATCGGCCCTGCAAAGGCATCTGCGCGTGCATCCCCGAACCAGCCAGGACCAGTTGGAGCTGCTGGTCCTGCGCAAGATCGAGTTGCAGCGCCTGACCAGCCGCATCGCCCCCATGCTCGGCCTGGTCGCCACCATGATCCCCATGGGCCCGGCCCTGCTGGCCGTCTCGGCGGGCAATGCCGAAGGCATGGCCCGGCATCTGGTGGTGGCTTTTGCCGCCGTGATCGTGGCCTTGGTGGCGGCGGCCATCACCTATCTGGTGCAGACCGTACGCCGGCGCTGGCTGCTGGAGGAGTTGGCCCAGATCCTCGAAGACCGTGACGGTTCCGGCACCACCACGGTGGCCTCATCCGCCCAGTCCTGAGGACCCGATCATGCGCCAAGCCCACCCCACCACGCGCCGTCTGCGCCTGAACATCCTGGACGACGACGACGGCGACGACCCCATCCTGAGTGTCGTCAACATCGTGGACGTGTTTCTCGTCATCATCGCGGTGCTGCTGATCGCGGTGATCGAGAACCCCCTCAACCCCTTTGCGACGCAGAACGCCATCGTGATCAAGAACCCGGGGCAACCCGATATGAGCATGGTCATCCGCGAAGGCAAGGAGCTCAAGCAGTACAAGTCCTCCGGCCAGATCGGCGAAGGCCAGGGCAGCAAGGCCGGCACGGCCTACCGGCTGCAAAACGGCTCCATGGTTTACGTGCCTGAAGAGGCCGCGGCCACACGCCCGGACGCCAGACGCTGACCTATCGCAGCAGGTCTCGCTCAGGACTTGAGCAGCTCGCTGAACTGCTGGCGGAACTTGGCCACCTTGGGGCCGACCACAAAGGAGCAGTAGCCCTGCTCGGGATGCTGCTCGTAATAGTCCTGGTGGTAGGCCTCGGCCGGCCAGTAGTTGGCCAGGGGCAGCACCTCGGTGACGATGGGCGCACCGAAGATGGCCGCCTGGCCCAGTTCGGCGATCAGGTCGCGCGCCGCCTGTTCCTGCCCAGGCTCGGTAAAGTAGACCGCGCTGCGGTACTGTGTGCCCACGTCGTTGCCCTGGCGGTTGAGCGTGGTCGGATCATGCGTGGCAAAAAAGATGCCCAACAGTTGGCGCACACTGACTTGTTTGGGGTCGTAGGCCAGTCGCACCACCTCGTTGTGGCCGGTCTGCCCGCTGCAGACCTGCTCGTAGCTGGGCCGCTGGACCTGGCCGTTGCTGTAGCCGCTCTCGACGTCGAGCACACCACGCACCCGGTCGAACACCGCCTCGGTGCACCAGAAACAGCCGCCACCGAGGACGAGAATGGGAAAATCGTGGGACATGAGGCCAGGCTCGCAGAAATGAAGCTGCATCTTAATCAAGCTCAAGCCGCCCCGCCCTTTACTCCGGCTTTACCTTTTCCGGGCCACCGGCTCACACGGGCAAGGCAGGATGCAGCTTGACGGATCCGGGGCTGCGGGATTATATTAATAACCCGTCAGTCATTAACGGCAAGCCATGATTTCCAGACTTCTCACCGAAACCTGTGCCAAGGTGCAGGCCAAACGCGAACGGCGCAAGGAAGCCCGCCCGGGCGAATTGCTGGCCGCTGCGCTGGAGCTCTTCGTCGAGAAGGGTTATGCCGCGACGCGTTCCGAGGAAGTCGCGCGCCGCGCCGGCGTTTCCAAGGGCACCCTCTTCCTCTACTTCGCGAGCAAGGAAGAACTGTTCAAGGCCGTGGTCCGCGAGAACATCGCCGGGCGTTTTGCCGAATGGTATGCCGAGTTCGAGGTCTACCCGGGCAGCACGGCGGAGATGCTGCGCTACGCCATGATGATGTGGTGGCAGCGCGTGGGCAACACCCCGGCGGCCGGCATCACCAAGCTCATGATGAGCGAGGCCGGCAACTTCCCCGAACTGGCCGCCTTCTACCAGCAGGAGGTCATCGAGCCGGGCCACGAACTGATACGCCGCATCCTGCAGCGCGGCGTGGACCGCGGCGAGTTCCGGCCCATGGACATGGAACTGGCGATCTACACCGTGCTGGCGCCGATGATCTTCCTGATGTCCTGGAGCCACTCCCTGGGCGCCTGCGCCGGCAATTGCGGACTGCTGGATCCCGAAAAATACCTGGAATTTCAGGTGCAGACCCTGCTGCACGGCCTTTGCGCGCCGGCCGCCGCGGGCACATCCCCGACCCAAGGAAAGTAAAGAAGATGAAACGCTGGATCAAATGGGGCCTGGTGGGCCTGGTCGTCGCCCTGCTGGCCCTGGGCGTCCTGCGGGCCCTGGGTGCGCGCAAGACCCAGCAGGCGGCCCTGGCCGAGCAGACCGCGCGCGGCACACAAACCGTGATCGAACTCGCCGCAGGCGACCTGGTGCCCTTGCAACTGCAGGACCTGCTGCGTGGCCTGCCCGTATCGGGCACGCTCAAGGCCGCCAACACGGCCTATGTGAAAGCCCGCGTCCCGGGCGAACTGCAGGGCCTGAGCGTGCGCGAGGGGGATGCCGTCAAGGCCGGCCAGGTGATCGCGCGCATCGACCCCGCTGAATACGACGCCCGCCTGCGCCAGGCCCGGCTGCAGGCCGACGCGGCACGCGCGCAGATCGACATCGCGCAGCGCCAGTACGACAACAACAAGGCCCTGGTCGACCAGGGTTTCATCTCCAAGACCGCCCTGGACACCTCGCTGGCCAATCTGAACGCGGCGCGCGCCAGCTACGAGGCGGCCGTGGCCGCCACCGACGTGGCGCAGAAAAGCGCCGCCGACACCGTGCTGCGTGCGCCCATGGACGGCTTCATCTCCCAGCGCCTGGCCCAGCCGGGTGAACGCGTGGCGGTGGACACCCGCATCGTCGAGATCGTGGACCTCTCGCGCATGGAGATCGAAGCTGCGCTCAGCGCGGCCGACACGGTGGGCGTGCGCGTGGGCCAGCAGGCCCTGCTGCAGGTCGAAGGTCATGCCCAGCCGGTGCCGGCCCGCGTGGCCCGCATCAACCCCAGCACCCAGGCCGGCAGCCGCAGCGTGCTGGTCTACCTGCAACTCAAATCCGTGCCCGGCCTGCGCCAGGGCCTGTTTGTGCAGGGCTCCCTGGGCACCGAAAAGCTCAAGGCCCTGGCCTTGCCCCTGCAGCTCGTGCGCACCGACAAGCCCCAGCCCTATGTGCAGGTGGTCGAGAACCAGCAGGTACGGCATGTCAGCGTCACCCTGGGCGCGCGCGGCCAGGCCGGCGGGCAGGACGTGGTGGTCGTGAGCGGGCTGCCCGCGGGCAGCCTGGTGCTGGCCGGCACGGTCGGCCCTCTGCGCGAAGGTACCGCCGTACGCTCCGCCACAGCGGCACAGGCTCGTTAAACCATGTGGTTCACCCGCGTCAGTCTCAAGAACCCGGTTTTCGCCACCATGGTCATGCTGGCCTTTGTGGTGCTGGGCCTGTTTTCCTACCAGCGCCTGCAGGTCGACCAGTTCCCCAATGTGGACTTCCCGGTCGTGGTGGTCAGCACCGAATATCCTGGCGCTGCGCCCGAGATCGTCGAGAGTGAAGTCACCAAGAAGATCGAGGAAGGCGTCAACTCCATCGCCGGCATCAACGCCCTGACTTCGCGCAGCTACGAGAACCAGTCGGTGGTGATCATCGAGTTCCAGCTGCACATCGACGGCCGCAAGGCCGCCGAGGACGTGCGCGAGAAGGTCGCCGCCATCCGCCCCAATCTGCGCACCGAGGTCAAGGAGCCGCGCGTGCTGCGCTTCGACCCGGCCAGCCGCGCCATCTGGTCCCTGGCCGTGCTGCCCGATGCCCAGGCACCGAAGGCCCCCAGCGCCGTGGAACTCACGAGCTGGGCCGACCAGGTGCTCAAGAAGCGTCTGGAAAACGTGCGTGGTGTAGGTGCCGTGACCCTGGTGGGTGCGACCAAGCGCGAAATCAATATCTATATGCGCCCCGAAGCGCTGGAAGCCTACGGCATCACGCCCGACCAGGTCGTGGCCGCTGTGAAAAGCGAAAACCAGGAACAGCCGGTAGGCGCCGTGCGTTCCAGCACGCAGGAACTGGCGGTGCAGATCGACGCGCGCATGCAGCGCCCCGAGGACTTCGGCCGCATCATCGTGGCGCGCAAGGGCAGCACGCCGATCCGCCTGGCCCAGCTGGCCACGATCCAGGACGGCCCCCAGGAAGTCGAGACCCTGGCCCTGCACAACGGCCAGCGCACCCTGCTGATGTCGGTGCAGAAGGCGCAGGACGAGAACACCATCGCCGTCATCGACGGCCTGACGCGCACCGTGGCCGAGATGAAGAACCAGCTGCCGCCGGGTGTGCGCCTGGAGCCCATCCAGGACGGCTCGCGCCCGATCCGCGTGGCGGTGGACAACGTGCGCCGCACCCTGATCGAAGGCGCCCTGCTGACCGTGCTCATCGTCTTCCTCTTCCTGAATTCCTGGCGCTCCACGGTCATCACGGGCCTGACGCTGCCGATCGCGCTGATCGGCACCTTCCTCTTCATGTACTGGTTCGGCTTCACCATCAACATGATCACGCTCATGGCGCTGTCGCTGTGCGTGGGCCTGCTGATCGACGACGCCATCGTGGTGCGCGAGAACATCGTGCGCCACGTGCAGATGGGCAAGGCACCCTACGAGGCCTCGCTGGACGGCACGCAGGAAATCGGCCTGGCCGTGCTGGCCACCACCTTCTCCATCGTCGCGGTGTTCATGCCCATCGGCTTCATGGGCGGCATCATCGGCAAGTTCTTCCACGAGTTCGGCATCACCATCGTGGCAGCGGTGCTGATCTCGATGTTCGTGAGCTTCACGCTGGATCCCATGCTGTCCTCGCTCTGGCACGACCCGAGCATCGACGACCACCGCAAGCACCGCGAGCCGGTGACCTTCTACGACAAGACCATCGGTCGCGTGACCGGCTGGTTCGACCGCGCCACCGAAAGTCTGGCCGAAAGTTACCAGAGCATCCTGCGCTGGGCGCTGGTGCGCAAGTTGACCACGCTGGCCATCGCCTTCGCCATCTTCGTGCTGAGCATCTTCATGGTGCCGCTGCTGGGCACCGAGTTCGTGCCCAAGGCTGATTTCTCCGAGACCTCGCTCAACTTCTACACGCCGGTGGGCTCGTCCATCGAGGTCACCGAGACCAAGGCCCGCCAGGTGCAGGACATCCTGCGCGAGTTCCCCGAGGTGCGCTACTCGCTGGCCACGATCAACACCGGCAATGCGCTCGGCAAGAACTACGTCAGCGTCTATGTGCGCCTGATCGACCGCAAGGAACGCACGCGCAATGTGGACCAGATCTCGGCCCTGCTGCGCGAGCGTCTCAAGCGGGTGCCAGGCATCACCGTCACGCACGCCGGCCTGCTCGATGCCGTGGGCGGCCAGAAACAGATCGAGTTCTCCCTGCAAGGCAATGACCTGCAGGAACTGGAACGACTCAGCCAGCTGGTGAACGAAAAGATCCGCGACATCCCCGGCTTGGTCGACCTGGATTCCAGCGTCAAAGCGGGCAAGCCCACCATCGCCGTGCAGGTTCGGCGCGAGGCCGCTTCTGACCTGGGCCTGAATGTGAACCAGATCGCCAGCGCCCTGCGCACCCTGGTGGCCGGCCAGACCGTGGGCAACTGGCGCGCCAGCGACGACCAGACCTATGACGTGAACGTGCGCCTGGCGCCGGAGGCCCGCAACGCACTGTCCGACCTGGAGCGCCTGCCCTTCGCCATGGGCAGCAATGCCGACGGCAGCTCGCGCGTGGTGCGCCTGAACCAGGTGGCTGCGCTGGCCGAGGACATCGGCTCCAATCAGATCAACCGGCGCGACCTGATGCGCGAAGTGGCCATCAACGCCAACGTCTACAACCGCTCGGCCGGCGAGATCTCGGCCGACATCCGCAAGGCGCTGGACAGCATCACCTTCCCGCCGGGTTACCGCTACCAGTTCGGCGGCTCGACCAAGAACATGCAGGAGTCTTTCGGCTACGCGATCTCGGCGCTGGCCATGGCCATCATCTTCATCTACATGATCCTGGCCAGCCAGTTCAAGAGTTTCTTCCAGCCCCTGGCGCTGATGACCTCGCTGCCGCTCACGCTGATCGGCGTGGTGTTGGCCCTGCTCATGTTCCGCTCCACGCTCTCAATGTTCTCCATCATTGGCGTGGTGATGCTCATGGGCCTGGTAACCAAGAACGCCATCCTGCTGGTGGACTTTGCCATCCGTGCGCGGGAAGAAGGCATGGAGCGCAGCGCCGCCTTGCTGATGGCCGCCAAGGTCCGGCTGCGCCCCATCCTGATGACCACCCTGGCCATGATCTTCGGCATGGTGCCGCTGGCTTTTGCGCTGACCGAGGGCTCCGAGCAGCGCGCCCCCATGGGCCAGGCCGTGATCGGCGGGGTCATCACCTCTTCCCTGCTCACGCTGGTGGTAGTGCCTGTGGTCTACTGCTATATGGACGACCTCAGCCAATGGCTGGTACGGCGTTGGCGCGGTGAAAAATGAGTGCCAAGTAAAATTTTCCAGGAACCCTTACAATACCCCATGGAGTATATGAAATGAACGTCGAACAAGCCCGTTTCAACATGATCGAGCAGCAGATCCGCCCCTGGAACGTGCTCGACGCCGCCGTGCTGGACCTGCTCTCCGTGGTGCGCCGCGAAGACTTCGTGCCGGTCGCCCACAAGTCTCTGGCCTTCGCCGACATGGAGCTGCCCCTGCGCGCCGGCGGCGAAGCCGGCCAGTGCATGCTGGCACCCAAGGTTGAGGCCCGCATGCTGCAGGACCTGGCCGTGCAGAAACACGAAAAGGTGCTGGAGATCGGCGCCGGCTCCGGCTACATGGCCGCCCTGCTGGCCCAGCGCGCCCAGCGCGTGATCTCGCTGGAGATCGTGCCCGAACTCGTGACCCTGGCCCGGACCAATCTGCAGAAAGCTGGTGCCTCCAATGTGGAAGTGCGCCAAGCCGACGGCGCCAAGGGCGCGCCGGTCGAGGGTCCCTTCGATGTGATCGTGCTCAGTGGCTCGGTGGCTGAAGTGCCGCACCAGCTGCTGGAACAGCTCAAGACCGGCGGCCGCCTGATGGCCATCGTGGGCGAGGTGCCTGTGATGCGCGCCACCCTGATCACCCGCACCAGCGCGGTGGAGTACCTGACCAGCCAGGGCTGGGACACGGTGGCGCCGCGCCTGCTGAACTTCCCCGAGCATTCCCGCTTCAACTTCTGAGGCACCTGCTGGCGCAGCGCACCATGATCGAACATATCCACCCCGGTGATCTCAAGGACTGGATCGCGAAGGCCCAGGCGCACGGCCGCCCGCTCGTGCTGGATGTGCGTGAGCCGTCCGAACTGCAGCACGCCAGCATCAAGCCGGATGCGAGCTTCGATCTGGTGGCCATCCCCATGGGGGTGATTCCTCCGCGGCTCCATGAACTCGACCCCTCGCGCCCGGTAGCCTGCATGTGCCATCACGGCGCACGCAGCATGCGCGTGGCCCAGTTCCTGGAACACCAGGGCTTCCAGCACCTGGCCAATATCAGCGGCGGCATCAACGCCTGGTCCCTGCAGGTCGACCCGACCGTGCCGCGCTATTGAGAATTGACGAGACGCCCCGCATTTTCCGCATCTATCCCCGGAGTAACCGCCCCATGAAAACCTTCCGTCTTCTGCCCCTGAGCCTGGCCATCGGTGCCGCGCTGGCCCTGCCCGTGCGCGCCCAGAGCCTGGTGGAGCTCTATGACGCGGCACGCGGCCATGATGCGACCTACCAGTCCGCCAAGTCGCTGTACGAGGCCAACCTCTACAAGGCCGACCAGGCCAAGTCTGCGCTGCTACCCACGGTCACCCTCAACGCCGGTGCCACCTCCACCCAGCTGCGCACCGAAGCCGGTGGCACCACCAGTGACCGCAGCTTCGACACCCAGAGCGCCAGCGTGAACGCCACCCAGCCGCTGTACCGGCCCGGCAATCTGGCCACCTACCAGCAGGGCACGCGCCAGACCGATCTGGCCGAAGCCCAGTTGCTGGCGGCCGAGCAGGATCTGATCGTTCGGGTGAGCCAGGCCTATTTCGACGTGCTGGCCTCGCAGGACAGCCTGACCTTTGTGCAAGCCCAGAAGACGGCCGTGGCGGAGCAGCTGGCTTCGGCGCGCCGCAACTTCGAGGTTGGCACCGCCACCATCACCGACACGCGTGAAGCACAGGCCCGCTATGACCTGGTCATCGCCCAGGAAATCGCAGCCGACAACGACCTGCGTGTCAAGAAGCTGGCCCTGAACCTGCTGGTCGGCAAGGACAGCACGGCGCCCCATCCGCTGGCCCCGGCCACCACCCTGCCGGCGCTGCTGCCCGCAGACATCAACACCTGGGTGCAGCAGGGCCAGGACCAGCACCCGGCGATCCGCCAGGCACGCACAGCGCTGGAGATCGCGACGTACGAAACCGAAAAGGCCACAGCCGGCCACAAGCCCACGCTGGACCTCACGGGCAGTTATGGCGTGAACCGCAACATCAACGGCTCCACAGTGTCGGCGGTGGACTCCCGCACCACCTCGGCCACCGTAGGCGTGCAGTTCGTCATGCCGCTGTTTGCCGGTTTTGCCACGCAAAACCGCCTGCGCGAAACCCTCGCCCTGGAAGACAAGGCCCGCTCCGACCTCGACGCCGCCCAGCGCACCGTGGGGCAGGCCACGCGCACCGCCTACTTCGGCGTGGTCTCGGGCCTGGGCCAGGTCAAGGCGCTGGAAGCGGCCGAAGCCTCCAGCCAGAGTGCACTGGATGCCAACAAGCTGGGTTACCAGGTGGGCGTACGCATCAACATCGACGTATTGAACTCGCAGAGCCAGCTCTACCAGACCAAGCGCGATCTGGCCAAGGCGCGCTACGACGTGCTGGTCGGCGGCCTCAAGCTGCGCCAGGCCAACGGTACGCTCAAGAGTGATGATCTGCAGAGCGTGAACACCCTGCTCGCACCCGCGCCTGCCCCGGCTGCCGTCACGGCACCGGGGCCTGCACCGGCTCAGTCCAGGTAAGCTGCCAGCGCTTCGCGGGTGCGCTGGGCCGCGCCACGGTGCGCCTTGGCGAAACGGCTGGCCTCGCGGGCCATGGCCTGCTGGCGCAATGGCTGCTGCACCAGGCGCTGTGCCGTCGCCACCGCCGAGGCCAGGTCCGCGCAGCGCCGGGCCGCCCCGGCCTCCTGCGCCAGACTGGCCGCTTCGTCAAAGTTGAAGGTATGGGGGCCCATGAACACCGGACAGGCGCAGGCCGCGGCTTCGATCAGGTTCTGCCCGCCCAGGCGTGCGAAGCTGCCGCCCAGCAGGGCCGCATCGCTGAGGCCGTAGTACAGGGCCATCTCACCCAGGCTGTCCCCCAGCCAAACATCGGCCGACATCTCGACCAGCGTGGGCGCGCTGCCCCATTGGCTGCGTCGTGCCAGGCTGTAGCCCTGGCGGGTGACCAGCTCGGCCACTTCGTCGAAACGTTGCGGATGACGCGGCACGATCAACCACTGGATATCACGCACCGCATCACCGGCCTGGCGCAGGCAGGCCAGCAGCTCGGCCTCTTCGCCCTCGCGTGAGCTCGCGAACATGATGACCGGGCGGCCCAGGGCCGTGCGCCAGGCCTGACCGCGAGCCACCTGCTCGGCATCGGGCGTGGCATCGAACTTGAGGTTGCCGTACACACCGCGCACCGGCGCGCCTATGGCCGTCAGTCGCGTGGCATCGTCCTGGGTCTGCGCCCACACCGCGGCCAGACTGCGGTAGGTCGGGATGGAGAGCCAGGCCAGCCGCTGCGCCTGGTGCAGAGACTTTTCGCTCAGGCGCGCATTGGCCAGCACCAGGGGCACACCCGCGCGCGCGCAGCCTGCGGCCAGATTGGGCCAGACTTCGGTTTCGAGCAGGATGCCGATGCGCGGGTGGAAGTGGTCCAGAAAGGCCTGCACGGCCTGTGGCGTGTCCCAGGGTTGCCAGACCTGCAGATCCCCCTCGCGCAGCAGGCCGGCGCCTTCGGCGCGGCCGGTGGCCGTGCCGTGCGTGAGCAACAGACGGTAGTCGGGCCATTGGGAGCGCAAGGCCGCCAGCAGCACCGCAGCGGCACGCGTCTCGCCCAGCGATACGGCATGCACCCAGAGCGTACGGCCGTCGTGCGGCGGGGCCGGCATCGTATACGACCCAAACCGCTCTTCCACCGCCAACAGATAGCCGGGCTCCTGACGGCCGCGGCGCACGAGTTTGCGACGCACGAGGGGCTGGACCAGCCAGGCCAGCAGGGAATACAGCTGCCGCACCATCAGGCCGCCCCGCCACCAGGCAACACCTGCATCCAGGCCTGCCACACGGCATCGACCGAGGGCGCGGCCTGCGCATACACGCTGCGCTGGCGCGCACGCTGAACAGGCCCGGTACGCCAGGCGGTGTCGAAGTTGTAGATCTGCACGTGCGGCAGATCGAGTGCCACGGCGATATGGCTCAGCCCACTGTCCACACCAATGACACCGGCACAATCCGCCAGGGCGTCGGTGAGCGCATCCAGCGCCAGGCGGGGCCAGACCACGGCATGGGGCATCTCACGCGCCAGGGCCTCGCTGCGCTGCTGTTCGTCGTCGGTCCCGTGCAGCAGGGCCACGTCAAAACCGGCAGCGTCGAGCCTGTGTGCGAGCGCCAGCCAATGCGAGGCCGGCCATTGCTTGTCCACGCGCGAGCTGCCGTGCACCAGGGCCACGCAGGGACGCGCCGACAGCATGCCAATTGCTATCTTTTCAGGAGCTATGGCACCCTGTCCCAGATGCGCCTGCAGGCCAAAGACTTCTTCGGGCGGCACGGCATAACCCAGGGCCCGGGCGCACAGCTCGCGCGAGCGCCGCACGGCGTGCACGTGGGGTTCGATGTGGATGGCCCGGTGCGCGACCCAGCGCGTCGGCGCCTCGTAGCCCGAGCCATCGGTCCGGTTGGCCAGGGCATACCGCTGGCCAACGGGCGCCAACCGCGCCAGCCAGACCACCAAGGCCGATTTGCTCAGGCCCTGCAGGTCGATGACGGCGTCATAGGCCTCGCGCTGCAGCTCACTCTTGAAAGTCGCCCATTCGGCGCGTGTCTGCGCCGCGAAAGGGGCCTTGCGCCAGCGCCGCAGTTCACAGGGAATCACACGACGCACACCGGCACAGCGCTGCACCAGGGGCGCGAAGCCCTTCTCCACCACCCAGTCGATCTGCGCCTGCGGCAAGGCGCGCCGGATGTCCTGTACCGCAGGCATGGTGTGCACCACGTCGCCCAGCGAGGACAGCTTGACGATGAGAATATTCAACAAATCGATGCCCCCACGCTTGTCACTGCGTGTATGAAGCTGCCCCCCGAGGGGGCCCTCGCCTCTTGGGACGGCCCGGCGACGCTCATGCCCTTGTTCCGCTCAATGCGCAGCTTCGGCAAAGGAAGCATCGGGTTTGACGCTGCGCAGCAGGGCCAGCATCTCACCTTCAATGCGCTGCAGCGCGGCGGCGCTGTGCCCTTCGAAACGCAACACCAGTACGGGGGTGGTGTTGGAGGCGCGGATCAGGCCGAAGCCATCGGGCCAGTCCACGCGTACACCGTCGATGGTGTTGATGGTGGCCGGTGCCTTGAACGATGCCTTGGCCACCAGTTCGGCCACCAGGCGGTGCGGCTCGCCTTCAGCGCATTTCACATTGAGTTCGGGCGTCGAGTGGCTGGTGGGCAGGGCATTGAGCACGGCGCTGGCGTCGGCCGAGCGGCTCAGGATCTCCAGCAGACGGCAACCGGCGTAGGTGCCGTCGTCGAAACCGAACCAGCGCTCCTTGAAGAAGATGTGGCCACTCATCTCGCCGCCCAGCGGGGAGTCGATCTCCTTCATCTTGGCCTTGATCAGCGAGTGGCCGGTCTTGAACATCAGGGCCTTGCCGCTGGCCGCCTCGATGGCCGGCGCCAGGCGCTGCGAGCATTTGACATCGAAGACGATGGTGCCGCCGGGCACGCGCGAGAGCACGTCCCGCGCGAACAGCATCATCTGGCGGTCGGGGAAGATGTTGGTGCCCTCCTTCGTCACGATGCCCAGGCGGTCGCCGTCGCCGTCGAAAGCCAGGCCCAGCTCGGCATCGCCGCTCTTGAGCGCGGCGATCACGTCACGCAGGTTCTCGGGTTTGCTCGGGTCCGGATGGTGGTTCGGAAAAGTACCGTCCACGGTGCTGTGCAGTTCGGTCACCTCGCAACCGATGGCGCGCAGGATGGCCGGGGCCGAAGCGCCGGCCACGCCGTTGCCCGAGTCCACCACGATCTTCATGGGACGCGCGAGCTTGATGTCGCCCACGATGCGGTCGCGGTAGGGTGCATAGACATTCAGGTTGCGCACGGCGCCACCGGCCTGCAAGGTCCAGGACTCCGTTTCCATCGTGCGGCGCAGGCCCTGGATTTCCTCACCATAGATGGCACGTCCGGCCAGCACCATCTTGAAGCCGTTGTAATCGGCCGGGTTGTGGCTGCCGGTGACCTGGATACCGCTGCTGCAAACGGTGCTGGCGGCGAAGTAGAGCATGGGCGTGGTGACCATGCCCACGTCGATGACCTCGATACCGGTGGCCACCAGGCCGCGGATGAGGGCCGCGCTCAGGGACGGACCGCTGAGGCGCCCGTCGCGCCCGACGGCGACGCTCTTCTCGCCGGCCTGGCGCGCAGCGCTGCCAAAAGCGCGTCCCAGCGCTTCGGCCACGCTTACGTCGAGGGTGGACGGCACGATGCCGCGGATGTCATAGGCCTTGAAGATCGAGGTGGAAACTTGCATGGTGCATGGGTACCGGTAATCGAACCGACAGGCGCTGGTGCCAGCGGGGGTGGCCCATTGTAGGGGCGGGAGGGGCCGATAATGTGTCTGACCCTGACCGGGATCGGCCATGAATTCCGCCCGCAAGACCAAGCTCAAACTCAAGCAGCACAAGCCGCGCAACCCGCTGGTGGTGCCCGCCCTGCAGCGCAAGGCCGGCTCGCACCATCCTTCACGCAAAGCGCAGCGCCAGGATCAGCAGCGCGCCTTGCGCCGCGAACTGGCACGCGCCCGGGATTAGCCGCCGGGGGCCTGGCGCCACCAGGCGCCCAGAAAGCCCAGGGCGGTGAGAAAAACCAGCAGCTGGGCCCCGGCCACCCACAGGAAGCGGCGCAACAGCTTGTCCGGTTCGTGGTTGCTGATCAGGAACAACTGGGATGGCGCGTCCTGCACCAGGTGCAGCTCGGGCTGCCGGCGCAGTTCGCGGTGTTTTTTCTCGATGCCGCGCTGGGCCAGGCGTCGGGCCAGTGACCATTCGCGCTCATCAAGCTGGCCGTCATGGTTCAGGTCGAAGCGGCGCAGCAGGCCGGCCTGGTCCTGCTTCCACTCGGCCAGCTGATCGCGCACCTCGGCGCCGGCATCCAGGCCATGGTCGGGATGCCGAGTCAGGAAATTGCCCAGCACATAGATGCGGTCCTGCTGCAGCAAGGTCCACTCCACATAACGACGGCTGCCGTCGTTCCAGCGGCTGCAATGCCGCGTCAGGATTTCGGCCCCCTCGGGGTCCACCAGGCAACGGCCGCTGCCATCGTCCAGCACGAAGCTGGTGTCGCTTCTGGCCCGCTCCAGCACCTCCCACTTGTCGTCGCTGTTTTTCTCCTCGACCTGGTAGCTGTACCAGAGGCAGTTCATGCCGCTCAGGGGTGACCGCAGGGGATTCATGTCCAGCGGCAGGCCCCGGCCCTGCAGCTCCACATAACCCTGGGCTGCGCTGGCGATGCGCGAGGTCGGCATGCTGGCCATGGCGCGGCGTCGCCGCAGGGCCGTGGCCCAGGACAGAAAAGCCAGCAGGGCGATGCCGGCCAGGCACATCAGCCAGACTTCACGCCGCCCGACCTGGAAAGCCAGTGCCAGCAGGAAGAACTGCAGCGCCGCGGCCCCGGCGTGCAGCGAGGACCCGAACATGCCGAAGGACGTCGACACGACCATGGCAAAGCGTGCGAAGCGCGGGGATCAGCTGTTGAACAGCTGGCGCACGTCCACGTCGGCCTTTTCGTGGTCGGCGAACTCGAGCAGGGGGTGGTGCTGGAAGCGGAAGAAGCGCGCGATCAGCGCGTCGGGGAAGGAGTCGACGCGCACATTGTTCAGGTTGACGGTCTCGTTGTAGAGCTCGCGCCGGTCGGAGATCAGGCTCTCCAGGGAACTGATGCGCTGCTGCAGCTGCATGAACTGCTCGTTGGCCTTGAGTTCGGGGTAGGCCTCGGCCACGGCGAAGATCTGGCCCAGGCCGGTGCGCAGCGCACCTTCGGCCCGGCTGAGCGCGGGCACATCGTGCGCCTCGCGCGCCGTCTGCACGCGGCTGCGCGCCTCGATCACGGACTGCAGCGTGGCCTGCTCGAACTGCTTGTACTGCTTGCAGACCTCGACCAGTTTGGGGAGCTCGTCATGGCGCTGCTTGAGGGCCACGTCGATATTGGCCCAGGCCTTGGCCACGTTGTGCTTGAGCTGCACCAGGCCGTTGTAGAGCATGACGACGTACAC
>JBEIPS010000010.1:0-58014 GCA_040376915.1 Hylemonella sp. | reverse complement strand
GCCCGTCACCGTGAAGCGTGGTGAACCCGAACAGGCCTTGAAGGACGCGAAACACAGCTTGCTCGGCAGCTTCGAGGTCGGTGGCCAGGAACACTTCTAACTCGAAGGCCAGATCGCCTACGCCATCCCGCAGGAACAGCAGCAGTGGCTGATCCACAGCAGCACCCAGCACCCGGGCGAGATCCAGCACTGGGTGGCCCATGCGCTCGGGCTGGACAACCACCGCGTGCGCGTCGAGTGCCGGCGCATGGGCGGTGGTTTCGGCGGCAAGGAAACCCAGGCCGGGCACCTGGCCGTGTGGGCCGTGCTGGCCGCACGCAAGACCGGCCGCCCCGTCAAGCTGCGCCTGGACCGCGACGACGACTTCATGGTCACCGGCAAGCGCCACCCCTTCGCCTACGACTACACCGTGGGTTTTGACGACGAGGGCCTGGTCACCGCCCTGCAGCTCACCCTGCTGGCCGAATGCGGTTTCAGCGCCGACCTCTCGGGCCCCGTGGCCGACCGCGCGGTCTTCCACAGCGACAACGCTTACTTCCTGAGCGACGTGCGCATCGACAGCTACCGCTGCAAGACCAACACGCAGAGCCATACCGCCTTCCGCGGTTTCGGCGGGCCCCAGGGCGTGATCGCCATCGAGACCATCCTGGGCGACATCGCGCGCCGGCTGGGGCTGGACCCGCTGGACGTGCGCCTGCGCAATCTCTACGGCATCCACGAACGCAACGTCACCCATTACCAGATGACGGTGGAAGACAACATCCTGCAGCCGCTCATGCAAAAGCTGGAACAGACCGCCCGCTACCGTGAGCGCCGCGCCGAGATCGCCGCCTGGAACCGCGAACACACGGTGCTCAAGAAAGGCCTGGCCCTCACGCCCGTGAAGTTCGGCATCAGCTTCACCGCCACCCTGTTCAACCAGGCCGGCGCCCTGGTCCACGTCTACAACGACGGCAGCGTGCTGGTCAACCACGGCGGTACCGAGATGGGTCAGGGCCTGCACACCAAGGTGGCGCAGATCGTGGCGGATGAGTTGGGCCTGCCCTTTGAGCGCGTGCTGGTCAGCGCCAGCGACACGGCCCGTGTGCCCAATGCCAGCGCCACCGCCGCTTCCAGCGGCACCGACCTCAACGGCCGCGCCGCCCAGTTCGCCGCGCGCAGCATCCGCGAGAACCTGGCCGCTTTTGTGGCGGGGCAGGAGAACTGCGGTGCGGGCGAAGTGCGTTTTGCCGGCGGCAAGATCCACGCACTGGGCCGTACACGTGATTTCCGCGAAGTGGTCAAGGCCGCCTACGCCAACCGCATCCAGCTCTGGAGCGACGGTTTCTACCGCACGCCCAAGATCCACTACGACAAGACCACACTCACCGGCCGGCCTTTTTATTACTTCGCCTACGGCGCGGCCTGCTGCGAGGTGGCCATCGACACGCTCACGGGCGAGAGCCGCGTGCTGGCCGTGGACATCCTGCACGACGTGGGCCACAGCATCAACCCGGCCATCGACATCGGCCAGATCGAGGGCGGTTTCATCCAGGGCATGGGCTGGCTCACCACCGAGGAACTGGTCTGGAACGCCGACGGCAAGCTCGCCACCCACGCCCCCAGCACCTACAAGATCCCCGCCACGGGCGATGTGCCGGGCAAGCTGCGTGTGGACTTCTGGCCCGAAGCCAACCGCGAAGACAATGTGCACGGCAGCAAAGCCGTGGGCGAGCCGCCTTTCATGCTGGGCATTGCCGTATGGGAGGCCATCCGTGACGCCATCGCTTCAACCCGCAAGGATGGTCGTGTGTCCATGAGCGCCCCCGCCACGGCCGAACGCGTCTGGCGCGCTCTTCAAGACTGAGCTCAGGGCCTGTACACACTGATTTCTCAAGATGCGTTGCGGATCAAAAATGTCATGCGGTAGGCGCGTAGTTGCAACCGGAGTGATCTCCGGCAAAACTACGCAACACCCCGCATGGCTTTTTTGGCCGCAACCCGAAGGGAATGTGGTTAAAACCGCGCCACTCGTTGTTGCACTCCTAGCCCAGGCGGCCTGCCTGGGCGTCGTCGCGCGCCTAGATTGGCGCGGGTTTAACCACTTCGCACTTGAGAAATCAGTGTGTACAGGCCCTCTATGACCACCCTGCTCATCAAGGACGCCCGCTGTATCGCCACCCAGGACGACGCGCGCAGCGAGCTCAAAGACGCCTCCATCCTCATCCGCGACGGTTTCATCGACCGCATCCTGCCCGCGGGCACGGACCTGCGCGCGCTGGTGGACGAGGTGGACGAGGTGATCGACGCCCGAAAACATGTGGTCATCCCCGGCATGGTCAACACGCACCACCACATGGTGCAGTGCCTCACGCGCGCGATCCCCGGTGTGCAGAACGCCGAGCTTTTCTCCTGGCTCAAGGGTCTCTACCCCATCTGGGCTGGCCTCACGCCCGAGATGGTCAAGGTCTCCAACCAGGTGGCGATGGGCGAGCTGCTGCTCAGCGGCTGCACCACCAGCAGCGACCACCTCTACATCTACCCCAATGGCGTGCGCCTGGACGACAGCATCGAGGCCGCGCAGACCATAGGCATGCGCTTCACCGCCACACGCGGCAGCATGAGCGTGGGTGAAAGCCAGGGTGGCCTGCCGCCCGACCGCGTGGTGGAAAAAGAAGACTTCATCCTCCAGGAAACGCGCCGCCTCATCGAGACCTGGCACGACACGGCACCCGGCGCGATGCTGCAGGTGGCCGTGGCACCCTGCTCGCCTTTCACCGTGAGCCAGGACCTGATGCGCGAATCGGCCAAGCTGGCCCGCGCCTACGGCGTGCGTCTGCACACCCACTTGGCCGAGAACGACCACGACATCGCCTACACACGCGAGCATTTCGACTGCACGCCGGCCGAATACGTGGAAGAGCTGGGCTGGGTGGGTGAAGACGTGTGGCACGCCCACTGCGTCAAGCTCGACGAACACGGCAGCTATCTCTTTGCCAAGACCGGCACCGGCATCGCCCACTGCCCCTGCAGCAATATGCGCTTGGCCAGCGGCATCCTGCCCCTGCGCCGCCTGCTCAACCTGGGCGTGCCCGTGGGCCTGGGTGTGGACGGCAGCGCCAGCAACGACGCCGGCCACCTGCTCAACGAAGCGCGCCAGGCCATGCTGCTGGCGCGGGTGGGCAAGGCGCTGGAGCCCTTCGGTTGCGACACCGGTCCCGGCGAGATGACCCCGCGCGACGCGCTCTGGCTCGCCACGCGCGGCGGCGCCCGTGTGCTGGGCCGCAGCGACATCGGTCAGATCGCACCCGGCAAGTGCGCGGACCTGGCCCTCTACCGCACCGATACCCTGGCCATGGCCGGCGCCGCCGTGCACGACCCCGTGGGTGCGCTCATGCTCTGTGCCAGCGAGAACACCGACTACACGGTGGTCAACGGCAGGGTGGTGGTGCGCCAGGGCCAGCTCACCACGGTGGACACGGGCGCGCTGATCGAACGCCACAACGCCCTGGCCTGGCAGCTCGCGCAGCAGGCCGGCACGCGCTGATTCAGCCGGGCAGGCGCTGCAGCAGCTGCGCCGCCACCGCCACGGCTATCACCTCGGGTTGTTTGCCCGCGATGCCCGGCACGCCGATGGGGCTGGTCACCCGTGCGAAGTCTTCTTCATTGAAACCCCGCGCCTCCAGCCGGTGGCGAAAGGTGGCCCACTTGCTCTTGCTGCCGATCAGGCCGATATAGGGCAGGTCGTTCTGCTTGCGCGCGCGTTGCAGGCACTGCGCCAGGATCTCCAGGTCTTCCGCATGGCTGAAGCTCATGATGAGCACAGAGGAGCCCGGGGCGATGTCGGCCACGGCCGCCTGCACCGGGTCCGAATGTTCGCAGCGGATGTTGGGCGGCAGGTCGGCCGGGAAGATTTCGTCGCGGCTGTCGATCCAGTGCAGGGCGAAGGGCAGGTGCGCGAGTTGGCGTGCAATGGCCTGGCCCACATGGCCGCCGCCGAACAAGGCCACGGGCGTGACGCGTTCTTGCAGGCGTTGCGCCACACCGGCGGCATCCTGTGGGCCCAATATTTCGTAACGCAGAAACACCACACCGCCGCAGCACTGGCCCATGCTGGGGCCAAGTGCTACGCGTTGGGGTTCGGCTGGGATCGCGGCACCTGTGAGCATGGCGTGGGCCTGGGCGATGGCATCGAACTCCAGATGCCCACCGCCGATGGAGCCGATCACGCGCGAGTGCAACACGGCCATCCAGGCGCCGATCTCGCGAGGCACTGAGCCTTGCGTCTGCGTCACGCGTACCAGTACGGCGGACTCATGAGACAGAGCCTGATGCAGTTCGGTAATCACCTGCTTCACGTACCCTGAAGTGCGGCAGCCGCGAACACTTCTTCGGCGATGTAGACCTGCGTTTCGCCTCGGTCGTAGGCCGCCACACGTTTTGCAATCTCACGCTGCCACTCGGCTTCGATCTCGAGGAGAGGGGTGTCGTGCAGCGATTCGAGCAGCACCTCTGCCAGCCGGGCACGCTCGTCAGGCGCGAGGGCCCGCGCTTGTTGCTCCAGGGAGGTCAGCAGAGTGGACATGGTGGCGGCTCCGTGGTTGCTGAATATCGATTCTACGCATCGGCACTAGCTTAGGCAGGGTGATGGTCGCGTGCTGATTCAACGTGAGGGTGTCTTGCATGGCAAAAAGACCCCGGCACTTCGTGCGCGTCAGCGTGCGCGACGCGACGGGGCGTCAACTCAAGTACGAGAACAAGTCAGCGGACGATCTCCAGCAGTGTCGACTGCAGCTGCCGGAGGTCGGCGCCGCAGCTCTGCAATTTGGACAGGACTGCGGCCCGTTTAAAACCGAGCGCTGCTGCTTCAGTAATCAGCTTGTCCGAATCGGCGCGCGGCTTGTTGTCGACACGCAGCTGCGCGGCTTGAGCGTACAGGCTTGCCGCGAGTGTCAGTCTGCCGGCACCATAGTTCATCGTGCGCACCGCCTCCCTTGCATAGATACTGGCATCCTCGAACATGTTTCTGCACAGGAAGCTCTCGGCGAAACTGCCGAGGGTCCAGGCATCGGCGGGATGGCGCTCCTTCCAGGCCTTACCGGCCAGGGTCCTGACTCTGGCGGTGGGCTCGGTGCCGCGGGGTGTGTAGTTGGCGAGCTCGGCCAGGGCGGAGACATAGGCCTTTCTCTGCGTTGCCGACTCACCGGGGCCCAAGGCTTCCACCTTGGTATAGAACTGGTAGGCGGAGCGGTTGTCGCCGGTCGCGGCGTAGTAGCGTCCGTAGCCCATCCAGAGCCAGGGATCTGATTCACCGTAAGTCCTGGCCTGATCGAGGGATGCCTTCTCACGGTTGTAGTCCCCCTGGACGTCATAGGCCTCGGCCTTGAGGATGTGAGCCTTCTGGTTATCGGGGTCGATGGTCAATGCCTTATCGAGCAGGGCGTGATAGGTCTCTATGGTGTTGGCTCGGAATTCGAGGTTGACGATGTGACCGCCCATCACCGTCAGGCGCGCGGCCTGAACGTAGGCGTCGGCGTCGCGCGGGTTCTTTGTCAAGGCCTGGGTAAGCAACTCCCCCGCCTTTTGCAGCGTATTCCGGTTGCCGTAATAGACATCCAGCAGCAGCCTGGCCTCCGTCACGGCGGTGTCCGGTGCGGCGGCGTTTGTCGCAGCGGCCGGATGACAGAGCAGAGTGGCGTGCAGTGCCAGAGCGGCCAGCACGAAGATCCGTTTGCAATTCACGATTCAAGCTCCCTTCGCATGTTGTTGCCCTGCTTTATAGCAAACGCAACAGGCGGGAGCCGGGGCGAGAGGGCCACTATTCAACCGGTGCCGAGCGCGCACAGGTTCTCCGCCGCGCGCTGGCCGCTTCAGTCGACGACGGTGGGCACGGCCTGCAGGGCCGACACGTAGCCGTCGGCCAGTCGTTGCTTATGCGCCGGCGACCATGGGGGCGTTGTACCAGTCATACGGCCGGGTACCGTGGTCGATGTTGGTGGCTTGGTAGCTCAGGGCCAACACAGGGCCAGTCTCGGTCTCCACTTCGAGTTGCGCCTGCTGG
Source organism: Hylemonella sp. (assembly GCA_040376915.1). Taxonomy (GTDB): domain Bacteria; phylum Pseudomonadota; class Gammaproteobacteria; order Burkholderiales; family Burkholderiaceae_C; genus Hylemonella. Next base: position 51,974 of record JBEIPS010000010.1, on the reverse strand, counting down.
TAACCCCAACCCAGGCCTTCAGCGATGTCGAGCGCGGGTTTGTCGGACAGCGCGATCTCATAGAGCACGCCATAGACCGCGTTGTCGGCAGCGGCGGGCACGATATCGCATTTGTCCGAACGATCCTTGCTGACCTTGTACCAGCGCAGTTCACGGCCCGGCAGGCGGCGCGTGAGCATATTGGAGCCGTAGGTGAAGCAGAGGAAGGTGTTGGTGCTCAGGGAGTGGCGCCTGCGGTGTTGACCGCGCTGATCACGCCGCCGCCCAGACAGACTTCGCCGGCATAGAGCACGGCGGACTGTCCGGGTGTGACGGCCCATTGAGCTTCGGGGAAAGCGAGGCGGAAGCCTGCGTCCTGGATGTCGTCCAGCGTGCAGGCGGCGTCGGCCTGCCGATACCGCGTCTTGGCTGCCATCGGTCCCGGCTTCGGCGGTTCACCCGCCACCCAGCTCGCGTCCTGGGCGTGGAGCAGGTGGCTCTGCAGCAGCGGGTGCTCATGCCCCTGCACCACCCACAGCGTGTTCTTCTCCATGTCCTTGCGCGCGACGAACCAGGGCGCGTGTTCACCGCCGCCTTTTTGCGCACCCTTGGCCTTGATGCCGCCTATGCCCAGTCCTTGGCGCTGGCCCAGGGTGTAAAAGCTCAGGCCTTCGTGCTTGCCGATGACACGACCGTGGGCCTTGTCGCCGGGCGCGGGTGTACCGTCCTTGATGGGGCCGGGTTCCTTCTGGATGTAGCGGTTCAGAAATTCGCGGAAAGGCCGCTCGCCGATGAAGCAGATGCCCGTGCTGTCCTTCTTCTTGGCATTGGGCAGGCCGATCTCGGTGGCGATGCGGCGCACCTCGGTCTTGTGCAGCTCGCCCACGGGGAACAGCGTCCTGCTCAGCTGGGCCTGGTTGAGGCGGTGCAGGAAATAGCTCTGGTCCTTGCTGGGGTCCAGGCCCTTGAGAAGTTCGTGTTTGCCGGTCTTGTCGTTCAGGCGCACGCGGGCATAGTGACCCGTGGCGATCTTCTCGGCGCCCAGGCGCATGGCGTGGTCCAGGAAGGCCTTGAACTTGATTTCGGCGTTGCAGAGGATGTCGGGGTTGGGCGTGCGGCCGGCCTGGTATTCGCGCAGGAACTCGGCGAAGACGCGGTCCTTGTACTCGGCGGCGAAGTTGACGTGTTCGATCTCGATGCCGATCACGTCGGCCACGGCGGCGGCGTCCACGAAGTCGATGTTGGACGAGCAGTATTCGCTGTCGTCGTCATCTTCCCAGTTTTTCATGAAGATGCCGATGACTTCGTATCCCTGCTGTTTGAGCAGGTGCGCGCTGACCGCAGAGTCCACGCCCCCGCTCAAACCCACCACCACCCTTTGTTTGCCTTTGCTTGCCATAGGTGTGCGATTATCCCAGCCATGGCAAATAGGGACCGGTGACGGGCTTTTATGGAACTCAGGCAGATACGTTATTTCGTGCGGGTGGTGGAGCTCGGCAGCATGAGCCGGGCCGCACTGGAGTTCGACATGGTGCAGTCGGCCCTGAGCCAGCAGATCAGCCGGCTGGAGGGGGAGCTGTCCACCCGCCTGCTGCAGCGTTCCAGCAAGGGCGTGACGCCCACCGAGGCCGGGCTGGCCTTCTTCCGCGAAGCCCAGCTGACCCTGCGCCATGCCGAGCAGGCCGCGCGGGCGGCGCAGCAGGCGCGGCTTTCGGGTTCGGTCAGCGTGGGCCTGGCCCCGACCACGGCCGCCGTGCTGGGCCTGCCCCTGCTGCGCGCCATGCGCGAGCGTTACCCCGATGTGCGCCTGCACCTGGTGGAAAGCATGTCGGGCCATGTCACCACCATGCTCAATGCACGCCAGCTGGACCTGGCCGTGCTCTTCAACACCGACCCGGGGCGGCGCTGGAGCGTGATGCCGCTGCTGGAGGAGAAGCTCTATTACATCCGCGCGCGCAGCAGTGTGAAGGGCAAGCTGCCGGCGCAGGTGCGCGCGGCCAGCCTCAAGGGTGAGCCGCTGATCATGCCCACAGGGGGGCACGGCCTGCGCAGCGCGTTGGACGCCGTGTTCAGCCGCGCGCGCATCCAGCCCACCGTGGTCGCCGAGATTGACTCCCTGACCATGCTCATGGACGCGGTCGAAGCCGGCCTGGGCGGCTCGCTGCAGCCCTGGTCGGCGGTGAGCCGCTACAGCGATGCGGCCGAGCGTTTTGCCCTGTCGGAGCTGGCCGACCCCCTGGCACGCCGCCGCAACATGTTGTGCAGCCTGTCAGACGACGAGCTGTCACCGGCCGGCCTGGCCGCCCGGGTGGTGCTGGCCGATTGCGCGCGTGAACTGGTGCGTTCGGGGCGCTGGGTGGGCGCCAGCCTGCTGGCGGATTGAGACCGCAAAGCCTCCCCCATCGGAAAAACTGATACCCCCATCGTGACCCTGAGGGTGGCGAGGGTATGGCGGCGGACTACATTGCGTCGGTCTGCTGCCGGTGCTTCGCCGGGCGGTCAGGCGTCATAAACACAAACAGGAGACTTTCATGAACAAGACCCGCAAACTGCTGGTGGTGGCTACCCTGCTGCTGGCCGGCACCGCTTTTGCCCAGACGCCCAACCCGCTGGACGTGGTGGGCGAAAAACAGCCCAACGACTTCCCTTACGGCAGCCCGATCAGCCTGGAGCGGGCCGACGCCGTGCTGGCGGCAGCCGTGGCCGAATCCAGGCGCCGCAACTGGACGCTGGCCTGCGCCGTGGTCGATTCCGGCACCAACCTGGTGTCTTTCAAGCGCGTGGACGGCACGCAGATCGGCTCCATCGACGTGGCCATCCACAAGGCCCGCGCCTCGGCCAAGTACAAGCGCCCGACCAAGGCCTTCGAGGCAGGGATCCAGGGTGGCAACAACTATCTGCTGACCCTGGATGACGTGATCGCTTCGCGCGGCGGCATTCCGTTGATGGAGGGCGGCAAGATCATCGGCGCCATCGGCTGCTCCGGCGCTTCTGGTGCGCAGGACGAGGTGGTGGCCAATGCCGGCATCGCTGCGCTGAAGTAAACGCCTGCCGAATCGGAACGGGGGTCAATCTGCTTAAAGCAGGTTGACCCCTTTCCACGTCCCGCCATTTACAAGCTGCTTGACGGTCTCGCGCAGCTCGCCGCGCACGGCGGCGGCGGCGGGTGTCAGGCGCTCCGGGTCCACCGAGTAGAGGAAGTTGGGGCGTTTCATCTCGGCGTCGGAAATCGCCAGGGTGCGCCAGCCTTCGCGCATGCGGCCTTCGAGCAGGGCGGCCGACATGGGCTTGATGGTGGCGCCCATGCCATCGCGCACGCAGGTCATGAGCAGCGAGAGTGAATCGATCTCGGCCACCACATGCAGGGCCAGGTTGCGCTGTTCGAACTCGGCGGCGATGCGCCGGCGCAGGCCGTGGATGCCGGTGGGCAGGATCAGCGGCAGGTCGGCCGTGTCGGTGCAGCTGAGCTTGATGCGCCGCGGTGGCACCAGGTCGCTGTCTTCGGGCAACATCACAAACAGCTCTTCTTCCACCAGGGGCTCGGCCGGCAGGTCGGGCACGGCGTCGCGGCTGAAGAGGATGGCCAGGTCCAGCTGGCCCATGCGCATCATCTGCGCGAGGTGGCCGCTCATACCTTCCACCACATTGAGCACGATGCCGGGGAATTTCTCGCGGATGCGGCGCATGAAGGGCACGCCCACGGCGCAGACCGTGGTGGCCGCCAGGCCCACCGAGACCATGCCGTGCACGGTGCCGGGTTCCTGCCGCGCGATGGAAAGCGCCTGGTCCAGCTGGCGCAGCATGAAGCGCGCGTGGTGGTGCAGGGCGGTGCCGTTTTCCGTGGGGGTCACCCCCTTGGCGGTGCGGATCAGCAGGGGCTTGCCCACCTCGGCTTCGAGTTTGGCGATGTGCTGGCTCAGCGCGGGCTGGGCGATGAAGAGCTGGCGCGAGGCCTTGGCCAGGCTGCCGCTTTCCACGATCTGTACGAAATATCTGAGTTGTCGCAGGTCCATCGCCGCATCCTATAAGTTTTTGAGGATGGCCCCCTATAAGAAATAGCTATACCCCATCTCGGAAAACAGTATTTTTCAGAGTGGCGGGCTCTTCCTATCATCGGCCCTGCATTCCAGTCCATACCCAAACCAACAGGAGACAAGATCATGGAAGCCAAACAGAACAAGGTTGTTACCCAGGCGCCGTCCAGCCAGCGCCGTACCCTGCTGCAAGCCGGCGCCCTGGTGGCCGGCAGTGCCGCCCTGGGTTTTCCCGGCCTGGTCGGGGCCCAGTCGGGCCCGATCAAGATCGGCCACCTCACGCCCATGACGGGTTTCCTGGGCGCCCTGGGTGAGTACGCCGCGCAGGGCATCAAGATGGCGGCCGAGGAGATCAACGCCGCCGGCGGCGTGATGGGCCGCCCCCTCGATGTCATGAGCGAAGACTCGGTCAACCCGCAGACCGCCGCGACCAAGGCCCAGCGCATGGTCGAGCGCGACAACGTCACCGTGCTGATGGGCGAGATCAACTCCGGCTCGGCGCTGACCATCTCGCAGGTCGCCGCGCGCAACAAGATCCTGTTCATGAGCATCGGCGCGCGTTCCGACGCGCTGCGCGGCAAGGACTGCAACCGCTACACCTTCCACGTGGACATCCCGGTCACGGTGATGGTCAACGCCGCCGGCGAGGCCCTGGTGCGCGAGGGCCTGGTCAAGGGCAAGAAGATCTTCGCCCTGACGGCCGACTACCTCTTCGGCCACGACCTGTCGCGCCAGGCCAAGCGCTTCTTCACGGCCAACGGCGGTACGGTGATCGGCGACGAGCTGGTGGCCACCGACGTGACCGACTTCAGTCCCTACCTGCTCAAGATCCGCCAGGCCAAGCCTGACCTGGTCGCCACCAACCTGGCGGGCAACCAGGTGACCAACTTCGTGAAGCAGTATTCAGAATTCGGCCTGCCCTACAAGGTGGCCGGTTTCAACCTGAACACGGCCGACGCCTGGGCTGCGGGCGAGGGCAACCTCGGCGGCATCTGGCCCACCGTGTGGCACCACGAGCTCAAGACCCCGGGTTCGCAGGCCTTCGTGGCCAACTTCACCAAGAAGTACAACCGCATCCCGGAGAACCACGCCTGGATCGAGTACGTCTCGCTCAAGATGATGGCTCAGGCCATGAACGCCACCAAGTCCACCGACACCGAAAAGCTGATCGCCTATTTCGAGTCCGAGGCCAAGTTCGACGTGCTGAAGGCTCGCCCGGCCTACTTCCGCAGCTGGGATCACCAGCTGATGCAGGAGGCCTACCCCTTCACTGTCAAGCCCAAGGGCCAGGCCAAGAACAAGCAGGACTTCCTGCTGTTTGGCGAAGCCGTGCCGGCCGCGAACCAGCCGCTAGATCTGCTGGCCCCCTCGAAGGCGGACAGCGCTTGCAAGATGTGAGTTGAAAGTGAACTGAGCTGAGTTGGCCGGCATCGCGTGTCGATGCCGGCACTTTTTTCTCCTCTCCCGGATCCCCATGGAAATCTTGTTCTTGCTCGAGCAGGTCGTCAACGGCCTGGTGCTCGGGGGTTATTACCTGCTGCTGGCCCTGGGCCTTTCGCTGATCTTCAGCGTGGGCGGCATCGTCAACCTGGCGCACGGCGCCTTCTACGCGCTGGGCGCCTACGTCTCGCTGGAAGTCATCAAGCACGCCGGCTTCACCGGCAGCATCTTCATCACGCCGGTGCTCGTGGGCCTGCTGGGCATCCTGTTCGAGCGTTACCTGCTGCGCCGTTTCTACACGGCCGACCCCATCCTGAGCCTGCTCGTGACCTTCGGCCTGGCCCTGGTGGCCGAGCAGGCCCTGCGCATGGCCTGGGGCTCGGCCCCGCTGGCCTCCACCATGCCGCCCGAGTTCAAGGGCCAGCTCATCATGGGCGACATGATGTTCTCCAAGTACCGGCTCTTCATCCTGGGCGTGGTCACCGTGGTGATGGCCGGCATCTGGCTGCTGCTGCACAAGACCTCTTTCGGCCGGGTGGTGCGCGCCGGCGTGCAGAAGCCCGACATGGTGGCCGTGTTGGGCATCAAGCTGCAACCCTATATGACGGCCATCGTGATGCTGGGCGTGGCCACGGCCGCATTGGGCGGTGTGCTTTTCGGCCCCATCACCATCGTGCACCCGGCTATGGGCACCGAGATCATGACGGTGGCTTTTGTCGTCGTGGTGATCGGCGGCCTGGGCAGTTTCTGGGGCGTTGTGCTCGCGGCCCTGCTGGTGGGTGTGGTGCGCGGCATCACCATCCATTTCCAGCCCGCGGCGGGCGAGGCCTCCATGTACGTGCTGATGTTCCTCGTGCTGATGTTCCGGCCGCGCGGCCTGCTGGGTGAGCGCATCGAACGCTTCGAGTGAGAACGAGAAGAAAACAAGAATGAATGCTTTGCTGAATTCCAAATACCGGCCCCTGTGGGTCGGCCTGGCGGCCCTGGTGCTGCTGCCCCTCGTATTCCAGGCCATCGGCCTGACACTGGACGCCGCCACCGTGGTGGTCATCCTGGCCATCGCGGCCATGGGCCTGAACCTGCTGGTGGGTTACAGCGGCCTGGTGTCCTTCGGTCACAGCGCCTGGTTCGGCATCGGCGGGTATGCCGCGGCCCTGTCCCAGCTGCACTGGTTCAAGGACCAGATCGTCCTGCCCTTTGCCTTCTCCATCGTCTTCACGGCCACGCTCTCCCTGCTGGTGGGTTACCTGATCCTGCGCCGGCGTGGGGTCTATTTCTCGCTGCTGACCCTGGCCCTGTGCGCGCTGACCTTTGCCATCGCCTTCCGCTGGACCAGCCTGACGGGTGGTGAGGGCGGCCTGGGCGGCATCGAGCGTGGTTCCATCGGGCCCATCGACCTCAACGGCCATCTCACCTATTACGTGTTCACGGCCCTGGTCGCCTTTGGCGTGCTGTATGCCCTGCTGCGCATCGTGCGCTCGCCCTTCGGCCATGTGCTGGTGGCGATACGCGAGAACCAGCAGCGCGCGACCTTCCAGGGTTACGACATCGACAAGTACAAGCTGCTGGCTTTCGTGATCTCGGCCACGCTGACCGGCCTGGCCGGTGCGCTGGTGGTCTTCCTGCACCGCCTGGCCGCGGCCGAGTCCACCACGGTGGCCTTCTCGGGTGAGTTGCTGGCCATGGTGGTGATCGGCGGCATGCACAGCTTCCTGGGCCCGGCCCTGGGCGCGCTGTTTTTTCTGCTGTTCCGAGAGCTGTTCTCCATCTACACCGACAACTGGCTGCTCTACTTCGGTCTGATCTTTGTCGGTTTCATCATCTTCTCGCCCGCGGGCCTGACCGGCATCTGGGCCCAGCTCAAGCGGCGTTTCCGCCCCGTGGCCGAAGACGGCGCGGCCATGAGCAAACGCAAGATCTACGAGGGCCTGCCCCTGCCCGAGTTCCTGCGCCCCAAGCGCGTGGAAGGCGCGGTGCTCGAAGCCCAGGGCATCAGCAAGCGTTTCGGCGGCATCCAGGCCGTGCGCGACAACAGCCTGCAGATCGAGGCCGGGCAGATCCACGCGCTGATCGGCCCCAATGGCGCGGGCAAGACCACGACCTTCAACCTGATCTCGGGCATGTTCATGGCCGACACGGGCACGGTGCGCCTGCACGGCAAGGAGATCCAGTTCCTCGCGCCGGACCGCATCTGCCAGCAGGGCCTGGCCCGTTCCTTCCAGATCACCAATCTGTTCAAGGGCCTGACCATCTACGAAAACCTGCGGCTTTCGCTGCAGGCGCGGCACGCAGCGCGTTTCAACTTCTGGCGCGACATCGACAGCTACCCCGAAATCCACGCCGAAACCGCCGAGCTCATGAAGTTCCTGGGCCTGCAGGGCATGGAGCAGGTGGGCGGGGGCGACCTGTCCTACGGCGGCCAGCGCCTGGTCGACCTGGGCATCGCCCTGGGCTCCAAACCCCAGGTGCTGCTGATGGACGAGCCCCTGGCCGGCCTGGCCGCGGCCGAGCGCGAGCGTGTGTCCAATCTGGTGAGGACGATTGCCAGCAATATCCCCGTGCTCATCGTCGAACACGACATTGACCGTGTGCTGTCCCTCTCGCACCGCGTGACCGTGATGAACCAGGGCGAGGTGCTCATGAGCGGCACGCCCGAGCAGGTGCGTTGCGACCAGCGGGTGCAGGAGATCTACACCGGCACGGGCACCCCGCCGGTCACGGGCCGCAGTGGCATGGCCACGGGCGACCGACCCCTGGTGCTGGACTTTGACAAGGTCAATGCTTTCTACGGCAAGAGCCACATCCTCAACGACGCCAGCCTGCAGGTGCGCGAGGGCGAGATCGTGGCCCTGCTGGGGCGCAACGGTGCGGGCAAGTCCACGCTGCTGAAAAGCCTGGTGGGCCTGGTGCCGCCGGCCAGTGGGCGTGTGGTCTTCAACGGCCGCGATATCGCCGGCCTCAGTGCTCCCGACATCGCGCGCGCCGGCATCGGTTACGTGCCGCAGGGGCGCGGCCTGTTCGCCGGCATGACGGTGAGCGAGAACCTGGCCCTGGGCCGGCTGGCGCGGCCTACCGACGGCAAGACCGGCGTGGTCTGGGACGAGGCGCAGATCCTCGAATACTTCCCGCGCCTGAAAGCACGCATGAACGTGGCGGCCGACTACCTCTCGGGTGGCGAACAGCAGATGGTGGCCGTGGCGCGCGCGCTGTCGGGCAACGTCAAGCTGCTGCTGCTGGACGAACCCTTCGAGGGCCTGGCGCCCACCGTGGTGCAGGAGCTGTTCACCGTGTTCGACAAGCTGCGCCAGCATGTCTCCATCGTCATCGTCGAGCACAACCTGGACCTGGTGCTGGCCCTGGCCGACCGCGCCTACGCGCTGGAGCGCGGCGCCGTCTTCCACGAAGGCCCGGCCGCGCCGCTGCTGACCGATCTCGATTACCGCAAGAAGATTTTGTGGCTCTGAGCCGCTGCACACAGACAAGGAAGGAATGACCATGAGCAAGAAACCCGAGCTGAAACTCCTGCTGGAAAAGATGGCCAACATGCCCTGGAAGGAATATCCGGGGCACTTCGGCGGCGCCCTGTCCAAGGAACTGGCCGGCCCCACCACCACGGGCAGCTCGCGCGTGGACTTCCGCATCTCGCGCTACGCGCCCGCCGCCTATGTGGGCGAGCACGTGCACAAGGTGCAGGAGCAGGTTTATTACGTGCTCGAAGGCGAGGGCATCCTCACGCTGGACGACACCAGGAACCTGATGCGCCCGCACGACTACGTCTACGTGCCCCCCGGCGTGCGCCACAGCTTCACCAACACCGGCACTGCCGGCCTGGTCTTCCTGGTGATCACCACACCGGCCGACGACGAAGAGGAGATGCGCTGATGAACCGCAAGGTATCTGCCGTGATCGACACGGCCACACCCGCCGTCTACGGTCTGCTGGTCAACGGCCAGTGGATCGCAGGCACGGGCCCGCGCGTCTCCGTGCGCGACAAGTACACACTGCAGCCCTGCGCCACGGTCACCACCGCCGATGCGGCGCAGGTAAGACTGGCCGTGGAGGTGGCGCACGCGGCTTTCCGCCAGGGCGCGCCGGTGGCCTACGAGCGCGGCGTGGTGCTGGACCGCGCCGCCCAGCTGCTGGAGGCGCGCAGCGAGGAATTCGTGCGCGCCATGCAGCTGGAAGCCGGTTTCACCCAGAGTGATGCCATGGGCGAGGTGCGCCGCTGCCTGCAGACGCTGCGGCTCTCGGCCGAAGAGGCGCGCCGCCTGGCCGGCGACGTGATCCCGCTGGCCGGTGCCCCCGGCGCCGCCGGTCGCCTGGGCTTCACCCTGCGCGTGCCGCTGGGGGTGGTGGCCGCCATCACGCCCTTCAACTCGCCGCTCAACACGGTGACGCACAAGGTGGCGCCGGCCTTTGCCGCCGGCAATGCCGTCATCCTCAAGCCCTCGTCCTTCACGCCCATCACCGCCTGCCTGCTGGCCGAGGTGCTGCTGGACGCCGGGATCCCCAAGGGTTTTCTCAGCGTGCTGCACGGCAGTGCCGAGGTGGTGCAGGCCCTGCAGGCTGACGAGCGCGTGCGCTTTTTCGCCTTCACCGGCAGCACCGAGGTGGGCCGCAAGATCCAGCAGGCTGCGGGCCTGCGCCGCACGCAGATGGAGCTGGGCTCGATCGCCTGCACCATCGTCTGTGACGACGCCAGACTGGATGCGGCCCTGCCCAAGATCGTCAATGCCGGTTACCGCAAGGCCGGCCAGGTCTGCACCTCGGTGCAGCTGCTGCTGGTGCACGAGTCGCTGCTGGCCGAGGTGGAAACGCGTCTGGGCCAGATGGTCAAGGAACTGGTCTGCGGCGACCCGCAGGACAGCAAGACCTTTGTCGGCCCCGTCATCAGCGAAGACAACGCCATCCGCATCGAGGCCTGGATCAATGAGGCCGTGGCTTCGGGCGCCAAGCTGCTGGCCGGCGGGCCACGCCAGGGCGCCGTGGTGCCCCCCACGCTGTTGACCAACATCAGCGATGCCATGAAAGTGGGCTGCAACGAGATCTTCGGCCCCGTGGTCTGCATCGTGCCTTTCAAGACCCTGGCGCAGGCCATCGCACGGGTGAACGCCACGCCCTTCGGCCTGGCCACCGGCCTCTTCACCAACCGCCTGGGCGACGCGCTGGCCGCGGCCCAGCAGCTGGAGGTGGGGGGTGTGCACGTCAACGAGACCTCGAGCTCGCGTGTGGACCTCATGCCCTACGGCGGCTCCAAAGACAGCGGCTTCGGCCGCGAAGGCCCGCATTACGCGGTCCATGAAATGACCGAAGAGCGTATCGTGACGTTCACGACGGTCTGACACCTGCTACCCGAATTAGAAAGAGCTGAACATGGCCAAGATGAAAGGTGGCGAACTGATCGCCCAATACCTGGTCCAGGAAAAAGTGCCGTACATCTTCGGCATCTGTGGCCACGGCAATGTCGGCATCCTCGATGCCCTGTACGACGTGAAGGACGAGCTCAAGCTCATCTCGCCACGCCACGAGCAATGCGCCGGCCACATGGCCGACGCCTACTTCCGCGTCAAGCACAAGCCGGTGGCCACGCTGACTTCCACGGGCCCGGGTTCGGCCAATATGGTGATGGCCTGCGCCACGGCGCTGTCGGACTCGTCCGCCTTCATGGCCATCACGTCCAACGTGCCGACCTCGCAGCACAACCGCGCGCCCTTCCAGGAACTCTACAAACACAACCAGGCTGACTTCGCCCAGGTGATGCGCCCGGTGGTCAAGCGGGCCTTCCAGCCCACGCGCGTGGACATGCTGCCCCTGGCCCTGCGCCAGGCCATGGACACCATGGTCACGGGCCGCCCCGGCCCGGTGAACCTGGACATTCCCTACAACGTCTACCAGGAAGAGGCGGATGTGGAACTGCCGCCGCACTCGCACGTGCAGCGCGCACACCGCCCGGGCGCGAACGACGCCGACATCGCCATCGCGCTGGACCTGCTGGCCGCCGCGCGCGAGCCCGTGCTTTTCATCGGCCACGGTGCCACCCTGTCCGAAGCCGGTCCCGAGATCACCGAGCTGGCCGAGAAGCTGGGCATCCCCGTCATCACCTCGCCCAACGGCATGGGCGCGATCCGTGGTGACCATCCGCTGGCCCTGGGTTTCATCGGCCGCAACGGTGCCTACCCGGCCAACGAGGCCGGCCGTCGTGCCGACCTGGTGATCACGCTGGGCACGCGTTTTGACGACCGCAGCTCTTCGAGCTGGTTTGATGGTTATTCCTGGAACTTTCCCAAGACCAAGCTCGTGCATGTGGACATCGACCCGCAGGAACTGGGCCGCAACTACGCGCCCACGCTGGGTGTGATCGCTGACGTGAAAGTCTTCACGCGCCAGCTGCTCAACGCCATCCCGGGCCGCAAGGAGATCACGGCCACGCGTTATGCACCCTGGCTGGCCCAGGTGCAGGGCTGGCAGGCGCAGTGGGAAGCCTTTGTGCGCCCACACTTCGGCGACTCCACCAGCCCGCTGCGCCCCGAGTTCGTCGTGGGCACGCTGCAGAAAGTGCTGCCCGACGACGTGATCCTCGCGCTGGACTCCGGCGTGCACCACAACTGGTTCATGCAGTTCTGGCAAGCCAAACGGCCGCAGAGCATGCTCAACAGCTGGGGCTACTCCAGCATGGGCTTCGGTGTCTGCGGCGTGATGGGCGCGGCGTTAGCCGCCCCGGACCGTCCCTGCGTGGCCGTGGTCGGCGATGGCGGTTTCACCATGGCGCCCTATGTGCTGTGCACGGCGGTGGAATACAACCTGCCTGTCGTCTGGATCATCTGGAACAACTTCGCCTGGGGCGCGATCCGTGACCTGCAGTACGGCCTGTTCGACGGCCGCGAGATCGGCACGGCCTTCTATCACGGTGAAACCGGCGCGCGCTACAACCCCGACTTCGCCGCCTGGGCCCGCGCCTGCGGCGCCGATGGCTACACCGTGACCCGTCCGCAGGACCTGGGCGCGACGGTGCAGCAGGCACTCAAGAACAAGCGTCCCTGTGTGATCGACGTGCACGTGGACGCCGAGGTGCGCCCGCCGTCCACGGGAACCTGGCAGCTGCCCCCCATCCCCTACAAGGAACCCATCTACGGGAAACCTTTCAAGGCCTGAACTTTTTACCAAATCAATCAAGGATTTCCCATGAGCAAGAAGATCGCACTCGTTTTCGGCGGCACGCGCGGCATCGGCGCGGCCACGGTACAGAAACTGGCCGAAGGCGGCTACGACGTGGCCTATACCTATGTGAGCAGCGCGCCCAATGTGCCGGCCAAGATCGGCAGCGCAACCACCAGGGGCTACAAGGTCGATATCCGCGAGCCGGCCCAGGTGGCCCAGGTCTTCACCGACGTGGCCAAGGATTTCGGCAGCATGCCCCACTGCGTGGTGGCGAATGCCGGCATCAACGTGCCGCCCGGCCCCATCGCCACCTACGACCCCGAGAACTTCCGCAAGGTCGTGGAGGTGAACCTCATCGGCGCCTTCAATGTGCTGAGCGCGGCGGCGAAGCACGTGGTGGACGGCGGTAACATCATCGGCCTGACCACCTCCATGGTGCGTGTGGCCGTGCCCGGCGGCGGTGCCTACACGGCGACCAAGGCCGGTGTGGAAAGCCTGCTGCGCTCCATGTCCAAGGAACTCGCTCCGCGCAAGATCCGCGTCAACGGCGTGGCTCCGGGCCCGGTGGACACGGACCTGTTCCGCGCCGGCAAGGACGAGGCGGCCATTGCCCGCTCGGCCGGCATGAGCCCCTTCAACCGCGTGGGCCAGCCGGACGAGGTGGCCGAAGTCGTGGCCTTCCTGGCTTCGGACAAGGCCTCCTGGGTGCACGGCCAGATCATCCAGCCGAATGGTGGAATGGTCTGATGTGGCCCCCACGGTCGCTCACTGCGTGTAGCTCCCTGCCCCCCGAGGGGGCCGCGTTTTGCCTTGGAGCGGTCCGGCGGCAAAACCTGCCTGCTTGGACAAGGAAATCATGAGGCTCGCGGTCTTCACCAAGAACTACACGAACCCGGCCTATGGCGCGGCTCGGCTCGGTGCCGAACGGGCCGCGGCCGTGTTCGGCGACGAGGTGCTGCATTTCGTGCCGGACAAGGGTGACGACCCGGTAGAGCAGAGTGCGCTCATTGACGAGGCACTGGCGCTGCAGCCGCGGCCCGACGCCTTCGTCTTTTCACCCGTGCATGCAACCCGGGTGAACCCGGCCATCGCCAAAGTGGTGGCGGCCGGCATTCCCATGATCGGTTTCGTCAATCCCATCGATGCTGCGCCCATGGTGGCCTATGTGAGTTCGGACGACTACCAGCTCGCGCAGGCCATCGCCAGCCACCTCTTCAGGCACCTGCAGGGGCAGGGTCGGGTGCTGGTGGTCACCGGGCCCGAGGAATCCTTCACCAGCCTGGAGCGCCTGCGCGGTTTCCGCGATGCGGCGGCGGGCTTCCCCGGCATCACGCTGGCGGGTCAGCTGGCGGGTGACTATGTGCGCGAAGTGGCGCGTGACCGCACGGCGGCCTGGCTGCAATCGAACACGGCACCCGACGCGGTGCTCGTGGCCAACGACATCATGGCCATCGGTGTGCTGGACGCGCTCGACGCCGTGGGCCAGCATGCGGCCGTGGTGGGCGTGAACGCCATCCCCCAGGCCGTCGAGGCCATTGCTGCCGGCCGCATGCTGGCCACGGCCGACTTCAACGCCATGCAGATGGCCTATCTGGCGGCCGAATGCGCGGCGCGCCATCTGCGCGGCGAGACCGTGCCGGCCGCGGTGGAGCTGCCGGTGCAGATCGTGGACCGCAGCAACTGCCAGTCATGGAACCTGCCGTACGCGCAGCGCCCTGTCATCACTCTCGAACAACTGAGGAGCAAGACATGAAGCATCGTTTTCTGAAGCTGATGGTCCTGGGCCTGCTGGCCTGTGCCGGTCTGGTCCAGGCACAGGACTACCCGGCCAAGCCCATCCGCATCGTGGCGCCCTTCGCCCCGGGCGGTGCCGTGGACATCCTGGCCCGCATCATTGCCGAGCGCCTGGGCACGGCTTACGGCCAGACCGTCATCGTCGAGAACAGGCCCGGCGCCAGCGGGCACCTGGGTGCGCAGCTGGTGGCCAAGTCGCCGGGTGACGGCTACACCCTCATGGTGGGCACCATCGGCATCCACGCGGCCTACAAGAGCTATACCAAGCTCACCTACGACCCGGCCGGGGAGCTGCAGCCCGTCATGGTCATCGGCGAATCTCCCAATCTGGTGCTGGTGCCGGCCAACTCGAAATACAAGACCTTTGCCGACTTCCTGGCCGATGCCAAGGCCAGCCCGGGCAAGATCAACTACGCCACGGCCGGCGCCGGCTCCTCGGTGCACATGGTCACCGAGCTGTTCCAGCTGGCCATCGCTCAGCGCATGAACCATGTGCCTTACAAGGGCAGCGGCCCGGCGCTGATCGACCTGATCAGCGGTCAGGTGGACGTGATGTTCGACAACTTCTCCTCGGGGCTGCCCCAGGTGCAGGGCAGCAAGCTGCGCGTGCTGGCCGTGACCGGCCCCAAGCGCGATCCGCGTCTGCCCGAGGTGCCCACCATCGCCGAGGCCGGTGTGCCCGGCTACAGCGGCACCTCCTGGTTCACGCTGGCTGCGCCGGCCAGCATGCCCGCGGCCCTGGTGGCCAGACTCAACCGGGATGTGCAGAAGGTGCTGGCCAGCCCCGAGGTCACCGCGCGCTACAACCAGCTGGGCATCGAGTACACGCCCAACACCCCGGCCGAAGCCGCAGCCTATTTCAAGAGTGAAACCGTCAAGTGGAACCGCGTGATCGAAGCGGCCAAGCTGCAACTGGACTAATGCGTACAGATCCTGAGGAGACAACCATGTTGAACAAGATATTCACGTCCCTGCTGACCCTGGGCCTGGTGACGGGTGTCACACCGGCCACCGCGCAGGAAGCCTTCCCCAGCAAACCGGTGAAGATCGTCGTGCCCTACGCGGCCGGCGGCCCGGCAGACCTGCTGGCCCGTGGTGTGGCCGAGAAGCTGGGCCCGCGCCTGGGCCAGCCCGTGGTGGTGGAGAACAAACCCGGTGCCGGCGGCCACACGGGCGCCGAGCAGGTGGCCAAGGGCGCGGCCGACGGCTACACCCTGGTGCTGGCCACCATCGCGCACAACGGCGCGGTCAAGCTCTATCCCAATCTGCGTTATGACCCGACCAAGGAGCTCAAGCCGGTGGTCCTGCTGGCCGAAGCGCCCAGCATCCTGATCGTCAAGCAGGACCTGCCGGCCAAATCGGTGCAGGAGCTGCTGGCCCTGGCACGCAGCCAGCCCGGCAAGCTGACCTATGGCTCGGCGGGCAACGGCTCGGCCATGCACATGGCGGCCGAACTGTTCCGTTACATGAGCAAGGTGGAGTACGTGCACGTGCCCTACCGCGGCGGCGCGCCGGCCATGGCCGACCTGCTGGGCGGCCAGATCGACATGCTGTTCGAAAGCCTGGGCACGGCCCATCCGCAGCTCAAGAGCGGCAAGGTGCGCGCCCTGGCCGTGACCGGCAGCACACGCAGCCCCAGCCTGCCCGACGTGCCCACCGTGGCCGAGGCCGGCATCCCCGGCTATTCCTCGGTGCCCTGGTACACGCTCTCGGTGGCCAGCGGCACGCCGGCGGCCATTGTCAACAAGCTCAACGCCGAACTCAATGCCGTGCTCAAGGACAAGGATCTGGTGCAGCGCTGGGAGGGCCTGGGCATCGTCGCCCTGGGCGGCACGGTGGCGGACGCGCAGAAGCGCAACGAGGTTGAAACCGCCAAGTGGAGTGCCGTGATAGACGCGGCCAAGATCAAGCTCGACTGAACTTATGAATAAATCTACTGCGCGACCCGATCGCCGCGTTGGGCGGTGCTCGCCATCCTCACGTACCTCAAGTACGTTCCGGTGGCTGCGCTCCGTCCGCCTTGCGCTCAGGCCGCTCGCTACGATTTCTTCACAAGTTCAGGGGAGTGGTGGCTGATGCGACAGGAGCAGGTCTACGACGTGGTGGTGGTTGGCGGCGGCGGTGCCGGTCTGGCGGCGGCCATCGAGGCGCGTGAAAGCGGGCGCAGCGTGCTGCTGCTGGAAAAGAACCCGGCCCTGGGTGGTTCCACTGCCTGGTCCATCGGGTCGGTGACGGCCACGGGCACACCGCACCAGAAGAAACGCGGCATCGTGGACAGCGCCGCGGACCACTGGGCCGACATGCCGGGTTTTGCCGGTGAGCTCGACGCGCGCGACAACCCCGAGCTGCGGCGCATCCTGTGCAATGAGATTCCCGCCACCTTCCAGTGGCTGCTTGATTCAGGCGTGCGTTTCATGGGCCCCATGCCCGAGCCGCCGCACCGCCAGCCGCGCATGCACAACGTGCTGCCCAACTCGCGCTCCTTCATCTACCACCTGGGCCGGCGCGCGCGCCGCGCGGGCGTGGAGATCCGTACCAGCATGCGCGTGACCGCGCTGGTGCAGGAGCATGGTCGTGTCACCGGCGTGGATGCCGAGGGCGACATCGGCCTGATGCGTTACAGCGCGCGCGGTGGTGTGGTGCTGGCCGCGGGGGATTTCACCAACGGCCCCGAGTTCAAGGCCCGTTTCATGGGCCCGCAGGAGGCCAAGGTGGAGGGCGTGAACCTCACGGCCACCGGCGACGGCCAGCGCCTGGGCGAAAGTCTGAGTGCGACCATCGTCAACGGCGACCTGGCCCTGGGCCCCGAGCTCCGTTTCATCGCCCCGGCGAAGGAGACCCTGGTGCGCCGCCTGCCGCCCTGGCGCTGGCTGGCCGTCTTCATGCAGTGGTCGCTGGACCACCTGCCCCAGGCCATCCTGCGGCCTTTCATGATGAGGTTCCTGACCACGGCGCTTGCGCCTTCAACGGCCCTGTTCGAGCAGGGCGCCATTCTCGTGAATGCACGCGGCGAACGTTTCGGCAACGAACTCGACAAGGCCGCCTGGCGCCTGCCCGACCAGCCCGGCAAGGTGGGCTACATCGTGATCGACGCGGCGCTTGCCACACAGTTCTCGGCCTGGCCCCACTTCGTGTCTACCGCGCCGGGCATCGCCTACGCCTACATCCCCGACTACCGTGACAACCGCCCGGATGTCTACGCCCAGGCCGCCACGCTGGCCGAGCTGGCGGGCAAGCTGGGCATGGACGCAAAGGCGCTGGCCGACAGCGTGGCAGCGGCCCCGGTGCGTGCGCTGGGTGACGGGCCCTATGTGGCGCTGGGCCCGGTGCGTTCGGTCTTCGTGCACAGCGAGGGTGGACTCATGGTGGACAGCCGGCACCGTGTGCTCGGCACAAACAGCCAGGCCGTGCCGGGCCTGTACGCGGCGGGCTCCACTGGCCAGGGTGGTCTGCTGCTCAAGGGCCATGGCCACCACCTGGCCTGGGCCTTCGTCTCGGGTCGGCGTGCGGGCCGCCTGGCGGCACAGGCCGTGGGCGGCTGAGGGGCCATCACAACTTGTGATACCCCTGTGTCTGGGCCCCCCTCGCCCGAACGGTCTCCGCGGTATAGAGTTCACGGACTCATTTGCAGGAGATAAAGACATGGATTTGCAGCTCAAGGACAAGACGGCGCTGGTTACAGGTGCCAGCGTGGGCATAGGGCGCGCCATTGCCAAGGCCCTGGCCGCCGAAGGCGTGCGCCTGGCCATCACGGCACGGCGTGCGGACAAGCTCAAGGAAGTCGCGGCCGAGATCGTGGCTGCGGGCGGCCACGCCCCGGTGCTGATCGAACAGGACATGTACGCCGAGGACGCCGCGAAGAAGCTGGCCCAGGCGGCCACCCAGGGCCTGGGCCATGTGGACATCCTGATCAACAACGCCGGCGGTTCGCGCAGCTTCAAGGATCTGCACGTCAGCGAAGAGCAGTGGCAGGAGGCCATCACGCTGAACTTCCACCGTCCGCGCCAGCTGGGCGACGCGCTGATCGACCAGATGATCGAACGCAAATGGGGTCGTATCGTCTGCATCACCGGCAAGAGCGAGCCCGAGCACATCAACGGCGCCTTCTGCGCCAAGGCCGGCATCCACAGCTGGGCCAAGGGCTTGAGCCGCATGGTCGGCCAGCACGGCATCACGGTGAACTGCGTGCCGCCGGGACGCATCATTTCCGAGCAGATCATGCGCAACTACTCGCCCGAATACCAGAAGTGGCAGTGCGAGAACGAGATCCCAGTGGGCCGTTACGGCGATCCGGAAGAGCTTGCCAATCTGGTGACCTTCCTGGCCTCGACGCGCGCCAGCTACATCACGGGTGCCGTGATTCCGGTCGACGGCGGTCTGCGCAAGTACCAGTTTTGAAGCACCCCTGTGGCGGCCCGAAGGCCGCCTTCCCCCTCAAGGGGCAACGCCAGTGGACCGGCAGAGCCGGTTCCACGGCGTTCCCCGATAAGACCCGTTTCATGCGTCGCGGGTCGTGTACGACGAAATAGAGCAACTGATATGAGTCCGGATGTTCTGGTGATCGGCGGCGGCAATGCCGCCCTGTGCGCCGCCCTGATGGCCCGCGAGGCCGGGGCCAGCGTGATGCTGCTGGAGTCCGCGCCCAAAGAGTGGCGCGGCGGCAATTCCATCCACACACGCAACCTGCGCTGCATGCACGATGCACCGCAGGATGTGCTGCAGGAGGCCTACCCCGAAGAAGAGTTCTGGCAGGACCTGCTCAAGGTCACCGGCGGCATCACCAACGAGCATCTGGCTCGCCTGACCATCCGCGCTTCTTCCACCTGCCGACCCTGGATGATGAAACACGGCGTGCGTTTCCAGCCCTCCTTGTCGGGCACGCTGAGCCTGTCGCGCACCAACGCCTTTTTCATGGGCGGTGGCAAGGCCCTGGTCAACGCCTACTACCGCAGCGCCGAGAAGCTGGGCGTGCAGATCCGCTACAACGCCGCCGTGGACCGCCTGGACATCCAGGACGGAAAGTTCAAGGCGGCCTACGTCGGCAATGAGCGCATCGAGGCCAAGGCCTGCGTGCTGGCCGCCGGCGGCTTCGAGTCCAACCGCGCCTGGCTGCGTGAGGCCTGGGGCCAGAACGCCGACGGCGAATGGCCGGCCGACAACTTCCTGATCCGCGGCACGCGTTTCAACCAGGGCGTGCTGATCAAGGACATGATGCAACACGGCGCCGACATGATCGGTGATCCCTCGCAGTCGCACTGCGTGGCCATCGATGCACGCGCGCCGGAATACGACGGCGGCATCTGCACCCGGCTGGATTGCGTCTCGCTCGGCGTGGTGGTCAACAAACACGCCCAGCGTTTCTACGACGAAGGCGAGGATTTCTGGCCCAAGCGTTACGCCATCTGGGGCCGCCTGGTGGCCCAGCAGCCGGGGCAGATCGGCTACTCCATCATCGACAGCAAGGCCGTGGGCCGTTTCATGCCGCCGGTGTTCCCGGGCATCCAGGCCGACAGCCTTCCCGAACTGGCGCGCAAGCTGGGCCTGGACGAGGCCGCTTTCATGCAGACCTTGAACGCCTACAACGCAGCCTGTCGTGTGGGCAGCTTCGACCACACAGCGCTGGACGACTGCCGCACCGAGGGCATCGTCCCGGCCAAGACCCACTGGGCCCTGCCGCTGGACACCGGTCCCTACTACGGCTACGCCCTGCGCCCGGGCATCACCTTCACCTACCTGGGGCTCAAGGTCAACGACCGGGCTGCCGTGCATTTCGCCGGCCAGCCCAGTGACAACCTTTATGTGGCCGGCGAGATGATGGCCGGCAATGTGCTGGGCAAGGGCTACACGGCGGGCGTGGGCATGTCCATCGGCACGGCCTTTGGCCGCATCGCGGGTACCTCGGCGGCACGTGCTGCATTGAACAACAAGAATCCGGAGACACAACGTGTTGCAGCTTGAGACATTGGCCCGCGAGGCGCGGGCCCTGGCCAATGGTGAAGTCGTGCCCGGCACGTCTGAGGCCGAGGTGGCGCGCCAGCTGCAGATCTGCAATGCCTGCCGTTATTGCGAGGGTTTCTGCGCCGTCTTCCCGGCCATGACCCGTCGCCTGTCCTTCAACGCGGCGGACGTGCACTACCTGGCGAACCTGTGCCACAACTGCGGCGCCTGCCTGCACGCCTGCCAGTACGCGCCGCCACACGAGTTCGCGGTCAATGTGCCGCAGGCCATGGCCAAGGTGCGGCTGCAGACCTACACAAGCTATGCCTGGCCCCGCGCGCTGGGCCAGCTCTACCAGCGCAATGGCCTCACCCTGTCCCTGGCCACGGCGGGGGCCCTGGCCTTTTTCATGATGCTGACCCTGTGGCTCAAGGACACGCTGTGGCGTGTGCCGGCCTCCGCGGACTTCTACGGCATCTTCCCGCACAACCTGCTGGTAAGCCTGTTCGCCCCGGTCTTCCTCTTTGCCGTGCTGGCGCTGGCCCTGGGACTGCGCCGTTTCTGGCGCGAAGTGACGCCGGGCCACGATTACGAGGCGCCCGTGCTGCAGGCCGTGCAGGGTGCGGCGGCCATCGAGGCCACCACGGATGCGCTGCGCCTGAAGTACCTGGACGGCGGCCATGGCGAGGGCTGCCACAACGAGGACGACGCCTGGACGAAAAAGCGCCGCGCCTTCCACCATGCCACCTTCTACGGCTTCATGCTGTGTTTTGCCGCCACCAGCGTGGCCACGCTCTACCACTACCTCTTCGGCTGGGTTGCGCCCTATGACCTGCCCAGCTTGCCCAAGATCCTGGGCGCTGTCGGGGGCGTGAGCCTGTGCCTGGGAACGGCCGGCCTGTACTGGCTCAACCTGCGGCGTCACCCGCAGCACGGGGACGCGGCGCAAAAGCCCATGGACCGGGGTTTCATCGCCCTGCTGTTTTTCACTTCGCTCACGGGCCTGGGCCTGTGGGCTGCGCGGGGCACGGCCGCCATGCCGGCCACCCTGGCCCTGCACCTGGGCTTCGTGATGGCCCTGTTCCTCACGCTGCCTTATGGCAAGTTCGCGCACGGCTTCTTCCGCGGCGCGGCCCTGCTGAAGTGGTCCATGGAAAAGCGTCTTCCCAGCAAGCTGAGCCTGGGCGAAGATTGAGCCCGAACAGCGGTGCAACCGTTCTGACACCGATAACTTTTTAAAACATCAAGGTCGCTGCCGCATGGGCAGCAGCCCAACCCGAATACAGGAGTAGTGACATGGTGCAAGAGACAGTCGGCCCCGCCGGCGAAACCTGGGACGAGACCCTCGTCCGTGTTTTCAAGGCCAACGAGATCAAGCTCATCACCTATGTGCCGGACAAGGTGCTGGCCCCGCTGATCAAGCGCCTGCATGCCGACGACTACTTCACCGTGGTCTGCCCGGCACGCGAGGAAGAGGCCGTGGGCATCGTGACCGGTGCCTATATGGGGGGGCTGCGCGGCATCGTGCTGATGCAGACCAGCGGCTTCGCCACCCTGCCCAATGCCCTGGCCTCGCTGACCGTGCCCTACCAGATCCCGCTGCTCATGCTGATCTCCGAGCGCGGCACCCTGGGTGACTTCCAGCTGGGCCAGGTCATCGTCTGCCGCACCATGCGGCCCATCCTGAACTCGCTCAACATCGAGAACTACGCCATTGAACGCCAGGACGATGTGGAATTCATCGCCGACCGTATGATCAAGCAGGCCTACGCCACCCAGGCCGCCGCGGCCATGATCCTGTCGCCGCTGCTGACCGCGCGCGTGAAGAAGTAAGGAACACCATGCAAGCTCAACTGCTCAACTCCGTGGGCCGCGACGCGGCCAAGGTCATGAATCGCTCCGACCTGACGCGTCGTCTGGTCGCCAAACTTAAGCACGAAGAAGCCGTTGTGGGAGGCATAGGCCACACCCACTTCGATCTCTGGGCCGCCGGCCAACGCCCGCAGAACTTCTACATGCTGGGCACCATGGGCCTGGCCGCACCCATCGCCGTGGGCGTGGCCCTGGCCCAGCCGCAGCGCAAGGTGTACGCGCTCGAAGGCGACGGCTCGCTGCTGATGCAGCTGGGCACCCTGGGCACCATCGCCAACCTCAAGCTCAGGAACCTGGTGGTCATCGTCTGGGACAACGGCTCCTACCAGATCACCGGTGGCCAGCCCACGCTGACCTCCACCAATGTGGACCTGGTCGCGATCGGCAAGGGTTCGGGCCTGGCCCAGAGCGTCTGGGCAAAAGACGAGGCCCACTTCGAGGCCCTGGTCGAGGCATCGCTCAGCAGCGAGGGCCCGCTTTTCATCTGCGCGCGCACCGACAACGCGCCCCCGGCCGGCGTGACCGAGCGTGACGCGGCCAAGATCCGCAACCGCTTCATGGAAGGGCTGAAGGTCAACACGCGCGGCAACCAGCAGACTTACGCCGGGGCCGCGTGATGGGTACGCCCCTGGGTCAGCTGCTGATCGCCGGCCAGTGGGTAGCCGGCGCCACGCGTCAGGCCCTGCACGACAAATACGACGGCGCGGTCTACGGCGAGATGGCCGTGGCCTCCGCCGAGCAGGTCACGGCTGCCGTGGCCGGCACCGTGGCGGGCCAGCAGCGTTCCACGCTCACGCCCTACCAGCGCTACAAGATCCTGCTGGCCGCGGCGCGCATCGTCGAGAGCCGGATGGAGCCGCTGATCGAGCTCATGCGCCACGAAGCCGGTTTCACGCGCGCCGATGGCGACAACGAGGTGCGGCGTTGTGTGCAGACCTTCGAGCTCTGTGCCGAGGAAGCCAAGCGCCTCAACGGCGAGATGGTGCCCATGCAGGCAGCGGACGGCGTGAAGAATCGTGTGGGTTTCACCCTGCGCGCGCCGCGCGGTGTGGTGTGCGCCATCACCCCCTTCAACTCGCCGCTCAACGTGCTGCTGCACAAGGTGGGCCCGGCCCTGGCCGGCGGCAATGCCGTGGTGATCAAACCCTCGGAGTTCACGCCGCTCACGGCCGTGGAACTCTGCAAGATCCTGATCGAGGCCGGCCTGCCGGCCGATCTGCTGGCCCTGGTGCACGGTGACGGTGCGGCCGTCGGCAGCCAGCTGGTGGCGGACCCGCGCATCGCCTTTTATGCCTTCACCGGCAGCACCCGCGTGGGCCGTGAGATCCAGCGCGGTGCCGGCCTGCGCCGCACGCAGCTGGAGCTGGGCAGCATCGCCAGCACCATCGTCTGCCATGACGCCGACATTGATCTGGCCATCCCCAAGATCCTCAACGCCGGTTTCCGCAAGGCGGGTCAGGTCTGCACCTCGGTGCAACGCCTGTATGTGGACCGTCGCATCGCCGCCGACTTTGTGCCCAGGCTCGTGGCCGCGGCGCAGAAGATGAAGGCCGGCGACCCGGCCGATGCCGCGACCATCATCGGCCCCATGATCAGCGAACACCATGCCCAACGGGCCCAGAGCTGGGTCGACGAGGCCGTGGCCGCCGGCGCGCGCCTGCTGACCGGCGGCCAGCGCGTGGGCAGCGTGATCCAGCCCACCATCCTGACCGGCGTGCAGCCGGAGATGAAGGTGGTCTGCGAGGAGATCTTCGCGCCCGTGATGTCGGTGATCGAGTTCGACGGCATAGCTGAAGCCGTGGCCCAGGCCAATGCCCAGCCCTTCGGCCTCTCGGTGGGCCTGTTCACCGCCGACCTGCACACGGCGTTCACGGCGGCCAGGGCCCTGCGTTTTGGCGGCGTGCACGTGAACGAGGCATCCAGCGCGCGCATTGACGCCATGCCCTTCGGCGGTGTCAAGGACTCCGGCTTCGGCTGGGAAGGCCCGGCCTACGCCATCCGCGAGATGACCGAAGAACGCCTGATGACCATCAGCTACTGAAGCTCGATAAGCAAACACCATGATCGTCGATGAACTGGCCGTGTACGCGCAACGCGAAACCGCCCGCCCCCTGCCCGCCGAGGTCACGCACCACGCCAAGCGTGCGCTGATCGACTGGTTCTCGGCCCTGTTCCCGGGCATTGCCCTGGCACCGGGCCCGCAGCTCATGCGCACCCATGCCGACGAGCTGGGCCACGGCAAGTCCAGCCTGCCCGGTCAGCGCAGCACGGCCTTTGCGGCCACGGCGGCCTGGATCAACGGCAGCATCTCGCACGCAGCCGAGTTCGACGACATCTTCCGTGACGCGGTCTACCACCCGGGCTGCCCCACCATAGGCGCGGCCCTGGCCGTGGCCGAGGAGCGGGGCAGCAGCGGGGCCGACCTGCTCAAGGCCATCACCATAGGCTACGAAATCTCCACGCGCATCGGCGTGGCCGTGCAGCCTTCGCATTACCGGTTTTTCCACACCACCGGCACCATAGGCTGCTTCGGCAGCGCGGCGGCCACGGCGACGCTTGTGGACGGCACGAACCCTGAAGTCATGCGACATGCCCTGGCCACAGCGGCCACCTTTGCCTCGGGCCTGCAGCAGGCCTTCAGATCGGATGCCATGACCAAGTGCCTGCACGCCGGCCACGCGGCCTGGGTGGGGGTGAACGCCGGCAAGGGCGCGGCCCAGGGTGTGACGGGCGCGCTGGACATCCTCGAAGGGGCCGCGGGTTTCGGCGCCGCGCTGTCGGTCAACCCGAACTGGGCCGAGGCCACACGGGACCTGGGCACACGCTACAACATCCAGGTCATCACGCAGAAGAACCACGGCTGCTGCGGACACACCTTCGCGGCCATCGACGCCATGCTGGACATCCGCCAGTTGCACGCCCTGGACCCGACGCAGATCGCGTCCATCCGCATCGACACCTACCAGACCGCGCTGGATGTGACCGGCAACTTCGAGCCGCGCACCGCCTTCGAGGCCAAGTTCAGCCTGCCCTATGTGGTGGCCCATGCCCTGCTCTACGGCGCCGTGCGCCTGAACGCTTTCGAACCGCCCCGTCTGGCCGATACGTCCATCCGCGCGCTGATGGCCAAGACGAAACTCGTGGCCGACCCGCAGCTCAGCGCGGGTTTCCCGGCCCTGCGCGCCGCGCGCATCGTGATCACGCTGAATGATGGTCGCGTGGTCGAGCAGTACGCGCCCTGCCGCAAGGGCGACCCGGAAGCGCCGCTGAGTGATGCGGACATCAACGACAAGTTCACCGAGCTGGCTTCGCCGGTCATCGGCGCCGGGGCCGCGGCCCGCTTGCTGGCGCAGCTCTGGCAGATGGAGCGGCTGCAGGTCGCGGACCTGCGCCTGACCCACCTCTGATCCACGCACGATGAGCGCCAGCGTCCTAGTCTCCCGGCACATCGCCGACGAATACGGGAAGGTCCTGGCCGACATGCTGGCCCGGGCCCCGCGCCGTTTCGCGCTGTTGCATTACGAGCCGGGTACGCACTACAGCGCAGAGCAGATCGCCAGCATCGAGGCCACCTTCTATTCACGCGACATCTGGGAAGGCACACAGGGCAAGCACCGCAGCCCCGAGGCGCAGGCTTACTGGGCCCTGGTCGATGCTGCGCCGAACCTGCGCTGGTTGCAGCTGGTTTCCGCCGGGCTGGATCATCCGGCCTATCAGCCTTCAAAACAGCGCGGAATCCGCATCAGTACCGCCGCCGGCACCAATGCCGAGCCGGTGGCCCTGAACGGCCTGACCGGGCTGCTGATGCTCTCGCGTGGTTTCCCGCACTGGCTGCGGGCGCAGCAACAGCGGGTCTGGGCGCCGATCCGTGACGCGGACCTGCCCCATGACCTGGGCGGGCAGACCGCGGTGATCGTGGGCGCGGGCCATGTCGGCACACGGGTCGCGCGCGGCCTGCAGGCCCTGGGGGTGCGCACCATCGGCCTGCGGCGCCAGGTGCAGCCGACCGAGTTTTTTGACGAAGTGCGGGGCCTGGACGCCATCGACGGCCTGCTGCCCCGTTGTGACTGGCTGGTGCTGGCCTGCCCGCTGGACGAGCAGACGCGCCGCCTGGTCAATGCCCGCCGCCTGGCCCTGCTGCCGCGTGGGGCGGGGCTGGTGAACATCGCGCGTGGCGAGATCGTCGACGAAGCCGCCTTGATCGCCGCGCTGGAGAGCGGGCATCTGCTGGGGGCCTACCTGGACGTGTACGCCAAGGAGCCGCTGCCGCCCGAGTCCCCGCTGTGGAGCTTGCCCAATGTGCTGATGACACCGCACAGCGCTTCGGCCTCCCTGGGTACGCGCCGGCGCGGTGCCGAACTCTTTCTACGCAATCTGCGGGCCTATCTGCAGGGTGGGGCGCTGGAAGGCGAAGTGACGGGGGCCTGATCAGCCCTGCAGCAACTGCACGGTGGCGTCGGTGTAGACCAGATCCAGCGGGTAACGCTGGCCGCGTAGATGGTCTTCCATGCAGCGTACCAGCAGGGGGCTGCGATGCCGCGCAACGCTGGCGCGGATTTCCTCAGGGCTCATCCAGACCGTGCGCACGATGCCGGTGTCCAGTTGGCGACCCGGCACCACGGCACCCAGCCCGCCCGCATAGGCAAAACGCAGATAGGTGATGTCTTCCACGCTGCCATCGGCCCGCGGGCGCTGAAAGCGCGAGAGGTAGATGCCCAGCAGATGCGTGGGCCTGAAGCTGTGGGTGGTTTCTTCCAGTGCCTCGCGCGCGCAGCCGTCCGCGGGCGATTCGCCCGGGTCCAGGTGGCCGGCCGGGTTGTTGAGCTTGAGACCCTCGGGGGTTTCTTCCTCGACCAGCAGAAAACGGCCATCGCGCTCGATGATGGCGGCCACGGTGACACTGGGTTTCCAACGGGTGTTCATAGCCGGCGATTATGAATCGGGCGGGAAATAGTTATGGAGCTTATGGCTGGGGCTTGCGTAATTCTCGGGTAAGCTAGTCGCGTTTCGGGCCGCTCCGAGGAGCCTGCCCGCGTGACGATTCATAAAACTCCAGGAGATTTTCATGCAAGCAGGCACAGCCCAAGCGGTGCAGCGCATCGGGGTGCCACGGGAAACCTTCCCGGGCGAAAAGCGAGTTGCGACGGTTCCCGAAGTCGTGGAAAAGCTGATCAAGCTCGGTTTCCGGGTGGCGGTCGAGTCCGGCGCCGGTGAGGCAGCCAACTTCAGCGACGAGGCCTACCGCGCCGCAGGCGCCGAAGTCATCCAGGGCGCTGCGGCGCTGTGGGCCGCTGCTGACATCGTGTTCAAGGTGCGCCCCCCGAGCAAGGAAGAAGTGGCCCTGCTGCGCGAAGGCGGCGTCCTGATCGGCTTCGTCTGGCCGGCCCAGAACCCCGAACTCATGCAGCAGCTGGCCGCCCGCAAGGCGACGGTGCTGGCCATCGATGCCCTGCCGCGCACGCTGAGCCGGGCCCAGAAGATGGACGCCCTGACCTCCATGGCCGGTGTCAGCGGTTACCGCGCCGTCATCGAGGCGGCCAATGCCTTTGGCCGATTTTTCAACGGCCAGATCACGGCCGCGGGCAAGGTGCCCCCGGCCAAGGTCTTCATCGCCGGCGCCGGCGTGGCCGGTCTGGCTGCCATCGGTACCGCGGCCAGCCTGGGCGCCATCGTGCGCGCCAATGACACCCGCGCCGAAGTGGCCGACCAGGTCGTGTCCCTGGGTGGCGAGTTCGTCAAGGTCGATTACGAAGAAGAAGGCTCGGGCGGCGGCGGTTACGCCAAGGTCATGAGCGAAGGTTTCCAGCAGGCGCAGCGCGAGATGTACGCCAAACAGGCCCGCGAGGTGGACATCATCATCACCACCGCCCTGATCCCGGGCAAGCCGGCCCCCAAGCTGATCACCGCCGAGATGGTGCGCTCCATGAAACCGGGCAGCGTGATCGTGGACATGGCGGCCGAGCAGGGCGGCAACTGCGAGCTGACCGAGCCGGGCCAGGCCGTGGTGAAACACGGCGTGACCATCGTGGGCTACACGGATCTGGCCTCGCGCCTGGCCAAGCAGTCCTCGACGCTGTACGGCACCAATCTGTTCCGCCTGGCCGAGGAGCTGTGCAAGGCCAAGGACGGTGTGGCCAACGTCAATATGGAAGACGACGCCATCCGCGGCCTGACGGTCGTCAAAGACGGTGCCATCACCTGGCCGGCCCCGCCGCTCAAGCCGGCGGCCGTGCCTGCACCCAAGCCGGCCACCCCGGTGGCCGAGAAAAAGAGCGGCCACGGTCACGGCAGCGGCGCACCGCTGCCCGCCAAGAACCTGGCCATCATCTTTGCCGTGGCCGCGCTGGTTTTCTGGTTCATCGGCGCCTACGCGCCGGCAGCCTTCCTGGGCCACTTCACGGTCTTCGTGCTGGCCTGTTTCATCGGCTACATGGTGGTGTGGAACGTGACGCCCGCGCTGCACACGCCGTTGATGAGCGTGACCAACGCCATCTCCAGCATCATCGCCATCGGTGCCCTGGTGCAGATCATGCCGCCGGAGGCCGGCACGGCTGGCCGCCCGGACGAGCTGATTCGCTGGCTGGCGTTTGCCGGCATCGTGCTGACGGCGGTCAATATGTTCGGCGGTTTCTCCGTGACCCGCCGCATGCTCGCCATGTTCCGTAAATAAAAAAGAGAAGAAAGACAACCATGTCCCAAAGTCTCGCTACGGTGGCCTATCTCGGTGCCGCCATCCTCTTCGTCCTGAGCCTGGGTGGCCTGTCCAACCCGGAAACCTCGCGCCGCGGCAACCTGTTCGGCATGGTGGGCATGGCCCTGGCCGTATTGGCCACGGTGTTCGGCCCGCGTGTCAGCCCCTCCGGCATCGCCTGGATCATCGTGGCCCTGGTGATCGGCGGTGGCATCGGCCTCTACGCCGCCAAGGTGGTGAAGATGACCCAGATGCCCGAGCTGGTTGCGCTGATGCACAGCCTGGTCGGCCTGGCCGCCTGCCTGGTCGGTTTCGCCAGCTATGTCGACACCTCGGTGCAGTTCCAGGGCGCCGAAAAGATCATCCACGAGGTGGAGATCTACATCGGCATCCTGATCGGCGCGGTGACCTTCTCGGGTTCCCTCATTGCGTTTGGCAAGCTCAACGGCAAGATCGGCGGCAAGCCCCTGCTGCTGCCCGCACGCCACTGGCTCAACCTGGTCGGCCTGCTGGTGGTGATCTGGTTCGGCCGTGAGTTCATCCACGCGCCCACCGTGGCCGAAGGCATGACCCCGCTGATCGTGATGACGGTGATCGCCCTGCTGTTCGGCATCCACATGGTCATGGCCATCGGCGGTGCGGACATGCCGGTGGTAGTGTCCATGCTCAACAGCTACTCGGGCTGGGCGGCCGCGGCTACGGGTTTCATGCTGAGCAACGACCTGCTGATCGTGACGGGCGCGCTGGTGGGTTCCAGCGGTGCCATCCTGTCCTACATCATGTGCAACGCGATGAACCGCAACTTCATCAGCGTGATCGCCGGCGGCTTCGGCTCCGGTGCGGGTGCGCCGGCCAAGTCGGGTGCTGCCGCCGAGCCGCAAGGTGAGGTGGTGCCGGTGAATGCGGCCGACACCGCCGAACTGCTGCGCGACGCCAAGAACGTCATCATCGTGCCGGGCTACGGCATGGCGGTGGCCCAGGCTCAGCACACGGTGTACGAAATCACCAAGACCCTGCGCGAGAAGGGCGTGAACGTGCGCTTCGGCATCCACCCCGTGGCCGGCCGCATGCCCGGCCACATGAACGTGCTGCTGGCCGAGGCCAAGGTGCCCTACGACATCGTGATGGAGATGGACGAGATCAACGAGGACTTCGGTGACACCGACGTGGCCATGGTCATCGGTGCCAACGACATCGTGAACCCGGCGGCCCAGGACGACCCGACCAGCCCCATCGCCGGCATGCCGGTGCTGGAGGTCTGGAAGGCCAAGACCTCCATCGTCATGAAGCGCTCCATGGCTTCGGGTTATGCCGGCGTGGACAACCCCTTGTTCTACAAGGACAACAACCGCATGCTGTTTGGCGACGCCAAGAAGATGCTGGACGAGGTGCTGACGGTGCTTCGGTCCTGACGAGGCATAATCCCGCCACGGGAAAAAAGCACGACCGTGCTGGAAATTCCAGCACGGTCTTTTTTTGTTCCGCTACAGTCAGAAACGAAAACACAGGAGACAAGACATGAGCGACCGACTCTGGCTCAAAAGCTATCCCGAAGGCGTGCCAGCCGACCTGCCGCCCTCGCCCTACAGTTCGCTGGTTGCGCTGATGGAAGAGAGCTTCCGTCAGTACGCCGATCGCACGGCCTACAGCTTCATGGGCAAGGACGTGAGCTTCGGCGAGACCGACCGCCTGAGCCGCGCCTTCGCCGCCTACCTGCAGGGTCTGGGTCTGGCCCAGGGCGACCGCGTGGCCATCATGATGCCCAATGTGCCGCAGTACCCGGCGGCTGTGGCCGCCATCCTGCGCGCCGGTTATGTGGTGGTCAACGTCAACCCCCTGTACACGGCGCGCGAGCTCGAGCATCAGCTCAAGGACTCCGGTTCGAAAGCCATCGTCATCATCGAAAACTTCGCCCATACGCTGGAGAAGTGCATCGCTGCCACCCCCGTCAAGCACGTGGTGCTGTGCGCCATGGGCGACCGTCTGGGCCTGCTCAAGGGCGCGCTGGTCAACTTCGTGGTGCGCAAGGTCAAGAAGCTGGTGCCGCCCTTCAGCCTGCCTGGCGCCGTGCGCTTCAATGAGGCGGTGGACAAGGGCGAGCGCGGCACGCTGCGCCAGCCCACCATCAAGCCCGATGACGTGGCCGTGCTGCAGTACACCGGCGGCACCACCGGTGTCTCCAAGGGCGCCGTGCTGCTGCATCGCAATGTGATTTCCAACGTCTTGCAGTCGGAGATCTGGAACAACCCGGCCATGAAGAAGGTGCCGGCCGGCCAGCAGCCCACGGGCGTGTGCGCGCTGCCGCTGTACCACATCTTCGCCTTCACCGTGGGCATGATGCTGTCCATGCGCACGGGCGGCAAGCTCATCCTGATCCCGAACCCGCGCGACCTGCCGGGCGTGCTCAAGGAACTGTCCAAGCACACCTTCCACAGTTTCCCGGCGGTCAACACCCTGTTCAACGGCCTGGCCAACCATCCCGACTTCAACAAGGTCGATTGGAGCAACCTCAAGGTTTCGGTGGGTGGCGGCATGGCCGTGCAGGGCGCGGTCGCGCAGAAGTGGTTCGAGAAGACCGGCTGCCCGATCTGCGAAGGTTATGGCCTGTCGGAGACCAGCCCCTCGGCCAGCTGCAACCCGGTGACGGCGACGGAATACACGGGCACCATCGGCGTGCCCTTGCCCAGCACCTGGATGAAGATCATCGACGACGATGGCCGTGACGTGGCCCAGGGCCAGCCCGGCGAGATCGCCATCAAGGGCCCGCAGGTCATGGCCGGCTACTGGCAGCGTCCCGACGAGACGGCCAAGGTCATGACACCCGACGGCTGGTTCAAGAGCGGTGACGTAGGCATCATGGACGAGCGTGGTTTCTTCCGCATCGTCGACCGCAAGAAGGACATGATCCTGGTCAGCGGCTTCAACGTCTACCCCAACGAGGTCGAGGACGTGGTCGCCAAGCTCGACGGCGTGCTGGAGTGCGCCTGCGTGGGCGTGGCCGACGCCCAGACCGGCGAGGCGGTCAAGCTCGTGATCGTGAAGAAGGACCCGGCGCTCACCGAAGAGAAGGTGCGTGCCTGGTGCCGCGAGAACATGACCGGCTACAAGCAGCCGCGTGTGATCGAGTTCCGCACCGACCTGCCCAAGACCCCGGTTGGCAAGATCCTGCGCCGCGAGCTCAGGGACGCCAAGTAGAGTCCGGTCGCTTATGACCACGGCCATCCTGAGTGCGCTGGCCGAGGAGCAGCAGGGACTGATCGAACTGTTGAGCGGACCCCGGCGCGTCACCCGCGCCGGACGCGAATTCTGCCTGGGCGAGTTGCACGGTACCCCTGTGGTGCTGGCGCTCTCGCGCATCGGCAAGGTGGCCGCGGCCACCACGACCACCACCCTGATCGAAGCTTTCGGCGTGCAGCGTCTGGTGTTCACGGGCGTGGCCGGCGGCATCGCCCCGGGTGTGCAGGTCGGTGACGTGGTCGTGGCCAGCGAATTCGTGCAGCACGACATGGACGCCTCGCCCCTGTTCCCGCGTTACCAGATCCCGCTTTACGGACGCGAGCGTTTTGCCGGCGACGTTGCCTTGGGGGAGGCCCTGCTGGCTGCGACGCGCACCGGCCTGGGGCGCCTGGGTTTGCAGGCCTCGGTACACCACGGCCTGATCGCCAGCGGCGACCGTTTCGTCTCGGCGGCCGAGGAGGCGCGCGCCCTGCATGCGGCGCTGAGCGATGCCGGTCACCCGCCCCTGGCCGTTGAAATGGAAGGTGCCGCCGTGGCCCAGGTCTGCCACGACTACGGCATCCCCTTCGCCGCCATGCGCACCATCTCCGACCGCGCCGATGACACGGCGCACGTGGACTTCCCCAAGTTTGTCACCGAAGTCGCCAGCCGTTATGCGGTCGCGATCATCGACGAGTTCGTGCGTGAACTGAAATAGCGCAACGCACCAGGGGTTTGATCGGGTGAACGCCGTGGAACCGGCTCCGCCGGGCCACTGGTGTTGTCCCCCTCAGGAGGAGAAGACCGCTACACGCAGTGAGCGGTCAACAGGGGGGAGCTATTTGAGCCAGCCGCGCCGCCGGAAGTACCACATGGGCACCAGCGCACTGGCCACCATCAGCGCCAGCGCATAGGGGTAGCCCCAGGTCTGGGCCAGTTCGGGCATGTACTGGAAGTTCATGCCGTAGAGGCTGGCGATCAGCGTGGGCGGCAGCAGGGCGACGCTGGCCACCGAGAAGATCTTGATGATCTTGTTCTGGTTGATGTTGATGAAACCGACGGTCGCATCCATCAGGAAGTTGATCTTGTCGAAGAGGAAGGCCGTGTGCGAATCCAGCGAGTCGATGTCGCGCAGGATCTGGCGCGCCTCCTCGAACTGCTCGGAGTTCAGCATCTTGCTGCGCAAGAGGAAGCTGACCGCGCGTCGTGTGTCCATGACGTTGCGGCGGATGCGGCCGTTCAGGTCTTCCTGGCGCGCGATGGCGCCCAGCACCTCGCCAGCCAGGGCGTCGGTCACGTCGCCAGCAAGCACCAGCTTGCCGGCCTTTTCCAGCTCGTCGTAGATGCCTTCGAGCGTATCGGCCGAGTACTCGGCGTCGGCGTCGAAGAGCTTGAGCAGCACGTCCTTGGCGTCCTCGATCAGGCCCGGGGCGCGGCGCGCACGCATGCGCAGCAGGCGGAACACCGGCACGTCCTCGTCGTGGATGGAGAACAGCACGCCGCGACTGCGCAGGCCGGTGTTGTGCTGGTTCAGGATGAAGGCCACGCGTACGGTGCGGGGTTCTGCGTCATCGGCGATCAGGAAGTCGCTGCGGATGTGCAGCTCGCCGTTGTCTTCCTCATAGAAACGGGCGGATTCCTCGATGTCCTCGTCCATCGCGTCTTCCGGAATGGACAGGCCGTAGTACTGCTTGACCCAGCGCTTCTCTTCGAGCGTGGGGGATTCGAGGTCGACCCAGATCGGCTGGAATCTGGAGAGTTCCTCCAGCGACTCGATCTCTTCCTGAAAGAGACGGCCGTTGGCGAGCGTGAAGATGTTGAGCATGGCTCACTCCCTTGAGGGGTTGGCATCGGGCGGGTGGGGGCGGGGCTGGCTTCCAACCCCCGATGCATGTAGGGAGTCGAAAGCTACCGACTAGGGCAGGTTTCCAAGGAGCGTTCTCCGGAGTGACGACAGGCGCAATTATGGCACTGCGCAGGGGTGGGGGCGGGGATTTACAGCGCGTTTGCAAGGCCGCAGGCCCGGTTCGCGCGGGGGCGAAAAGACGCTGGAATCCAGCCATTCTGCACCGGCGTTTGCAGGCTGGCAAGCCCCCGCGCGACGGGCGGAAATCAAGAGGGTTTGAGGGTGAAAATACTTGCGCGGCGTCAAGGAAAAGGGATTGCATTTCGGGCGGGCCGGGCGCATAGTGAATTTGCCTGCAGCAGCGAAGTCCGAAGTCGTCGTCGGGCTTGCTGGTACGGGCGGACGTCCCAATCCGAGAGCAACAGGAGGCTACTCATGAACCTGACGATCAGCGGTCATCACCTCGAAGTCACCCCGGCCCTGCGTACCTATGTCACGACCAAGCTTGATCGGATCACACGGCACTTTGACCAGCTCGTAGATATCAAGGTGCTATTGACGGTTGAAAAACAGAAGGAGAAGGAACGACGACAACGCGCTGAATGCAATATCCACGTCAAGGGCAATGACCTGTTCGCGGAAAGCTCCCACCAGGACCTTTACGCTGCCGTGGATGAACTGGTCGACAAGCTCGACCGGCAGGTGGTGCGCCACAAGGATCGTCTCCAGGAGCATCACCACGAGGCGCCCAAGCGCCTGATGTAAGCGGCCGGTAGGCCGCAGGGATCAGGCGCGAGACTGGCCGGCCCCGCCCAGAGCAAGCCGCGGCAGCCCCGCGGCTTTTTTGCGGTTTGGCGGAGGGGCTGTGACAAAGTAGTCGTTTCGGGGCGCCCGCAGGCGTCAGCGGGGCGTATGGGTGGGACGTTTTGTGTGCATAATCTGCCCACTCGAACACCATGAATCGTCTTGCGTCCATCCTGCCGACCGCACAAGTGCTTGTGCATGTCGATG
Organism: Hylemonella sp.; assembly: GCA_040376915.1. Taxonomy (GTDB): domain Bacteria; phylum Pseudomonadota; class Gammaproteobacteria; order Burkholderiales; family Burkholderiaceae_C; genus Hylemonella. Next base: position 16,996 of record JBEIPS010000010.1, on the reverse strand, counting down.
CCACGAGTAAAAAACGTGCTTTCGAGGAAGTGGGCCTGCTGTTCGAGAACCTGCACGGCCTCAACCGCGCCCTGGTAACCGACAGCCTGTTTGCGCGCGAGCGCCTGGGCTCCACCGGGCTGGGCCACGGGGTGGCCATCCCCCACGGACGCATCAAGGGCCTGAAAGCGCCCATGGCTGCCGTGCTGCAGCTGGCCCAGCCCATAGGCTTCGACGCGCCCGACGAACTGCCGGTCAGCCTGTTGATCTTCCTGCTGGTGCCCGAGGCCGCGACCCAGAAGCACCTGGAGATCCTGTCCGAGATCGCCGAGCTGCTGAGCGACGTCGCCCTGCGCGCCAAGCTCAACAGCAGCGCCAGCGCCGCCGAATTGCATGCCCTGATCGCCAGCTGGCGATCGGCCCAGCCGGCCTGAGCCCGGCCACCCGCCCGAGATGAGACCCACCGTCGTCAGCGCTGAAGTCCTCTTCGAGGAATTCCGCGCCAAGCTCAAGTGGGAGTGGGTCGCCGGCCTGGGGGCCTCCGAGCGCCGCTTCGACGAGGTGGCCGTGCGCGCCGCCAATTCGGGTGCCGACCTGGTGGGCCACCTGAACTACATCCATCCCTACCGCCTGCAGGTGCTGGGCGATCGCGAGGTGGCCTACCTGACCAATGCCACGCCGGAAGACTGCCAGCGCCGGATCTCGCGCATCACCACGCTGGAGCCGCCGGTGCTGGTGCTGGCCGACAACCAGCAGGTGCCGCCGGCGCTGCTGGCCATGTGCGAAGAGGCCAACATTCCCATGTTCGCCTCCCCCGAGTCCTCGGCCTATGTCATCGACGTGCTGCGCAGCTACCTCTCGCGCCACTTCGCCGACCGTGCCTCCATGCACGGCGTGCTCATGGACATCCTGGGCCTGGGCGTGCTGATCACGGGTGAATCGGGCCTGGGCAAGAGCGAGCTGGGGCTGGAGCTGATCTCGCGCGGCCATGGCCTGGTGGCCGACGACGCGGTGGACCTCTACCGCGTGAACCAGGACACCATCGAGGGCCGCTGCCCCGAGCTGCTGCGCAACCTGCTGGAGGTGCGCGGCATCGGCCTGCTCGACATCCGGGCCATCTTCGGCGAGACGGCCGTGCGGCGCAAGATGCGCCTCAAGCTCATCGTGCACCTGGTGCGTCGCGAGACCCTGGAGCGCGACTACGAGCGCATCCCCTACGAGCCGCTCACGCAGGACGTGCTGGGCATACCGGTGCGCAAGGCGGTGATCCAGGTGGTGGCCGGGCGCAACCTGGCCGTGCTGGTGGAGGCAGCGGTGCGCAATACCATCCTGCAGCTGCGCGGCATCGACACCTACCAGGAATTCGTGGAGCGCCACCGCAAGGCGATGGGCGAGAGCTAGGCAGAAAAACTTGCCGGGACCTTTGCGGCCCGGCAGGCTCAGTGGCCGGGGGTGTGGCCGCCGCGCCCGCCGCTGCCGCGGTTCGGGCACTGGTCCTTGGTGCAGTGGGCGTAGAGGCTGAGCGCATGTTCTGCCAGCGCAAAACCACGGGTCTTGGCCACGGCGTTCTGCCGGTTCTCGATCTCGGCGTCAAAGAACTCCTCGACCTTGCCGCAATCCAGGCAGACCAGATGGTCGTGGTGCTGGCCCTCATTGAGTTCGTAGACGGCCTTGCCGCCTTCGAAATTGCTGCGCGTCAGGATGCCGGCCTGTTCGAACTGGGTCAGCACCCGGTAGACCGTGGCCAGGCCCACGTCGGAGCGGTCTTCCAGCAGCACGCGGAACACGTCCTCGGCGCTCATGTGGCGTTGGGCGCCCTTCTGGAAAATCTCCAGCACCTTCAGGCGGGGCAGCGTGGCTTTCAGGCCGGTGCTCTTGAGTTCGTCGATGGTGTTCATAGGCGTGTTTCCAGGGGGTACAGGGCCGTGTGGCGGCGGGCCCTGCCGCTACAATGGGCCGATCATATCGCTAGCGGCAGTTTCATGTTCATTTTCCATCGTGCCCCCGGCCGTCTGGGGCTGGCCCTGGTCTTGGGCGCCATCCTCTCGGCCTGCAGCTTCCTGGAACCCTACCGTGTCCCGGTGGTCCAGGGCAATGTGGTCACGCGCGAGCAGGTAGCCGTCCTGCGCCCCGGCATGAGCCGCATCCAGGTGCGCGACATCCTGGGCACGCCGCTGCTGGCCAGTGTGTTCCACGCCGACCGCTGGGACTACGTCTTCACCCTCCAGCGCCAGAACACCGAGCCGCAGGCCCGGCGCGTGACCGTTCATTTCAAGGCGGATGTGCTCGAACGCTTCGAGGCGGACGCCTTGCCCAGCGAGACCGAGTTCGTGTCCACCCTGGGCCGCCAGGAAGCGCCCAAGGTGCCGGTGCTCGAAGCCACGCCCGAAAAACTGCAGGACTTCCCGGCCCCGGCCCCGGCGCCTGAATCCAAACCCCTGCCGCCCCTGCCAGCCAGCTATCCCCCGCTGGAACCGGCCAACCGCTGAGACGAGCCAGACCATGAGCGTAAACACCAGCCATCCGATCGCCATCGCCGGCGCTTCCGGCCGCATGGGCCGCATGCTGATCGAGTCCGTGCATGCGGCCGACGATTGCCGGCTTGCCGGCGCCCTGGACGTGGCGGCCAGCCCGGCCATCGGCAGCGATGCCACCGCCTTCCTGGGCCACGCCAGCGGCGTGGCCATCACGGCCGACCTCAAGGCCGGCCTGCAGAATGCCCGCACCTTGATCGACTTCACGCGCCCCGAGGGCACGATGGCGCATCTGAAGGTCTGTCGTGAACTGGGCGTGGCCATGGTGATCGGCACCACCGGTCTCACCGAGGCGCAGAAAGCCGAGATTACCGCCGCAGCGCAAGACATTGCCATCATGCTGTCGCCGAACATGAGCGTGGGCGTCAACGTCACGCTCAAGCTGCTGGAGATGGCGGCCAAGGCCCTGTCCACGGGTTATGACATCGAGATCATCGAGGCGCACCACCGCCACAAGGTCGATGCGCCCTCGGGCACGGCCCTCAAGATGGGCGAGGTCATCGCCGGCGCGCTGGGCCGCGACCTCAAGGACTGCGCCGTCTACGAGCGCTACGGCCACACCGGCGAGCGCGACCCTTCCTCCATCGGCTTCGCCACCATCCGCGGCGGCGACATCGTGGGCGACCACACCGTGCTCTTCGCTGGCATCGGCGAGCGCATCGAGGTCACGCACAAGTCCGCCAGCCGCGTGACCTATGCCCAGGGCAGCCTGCGCGCCGCGCGTTTCCTGGCCGGCCGCAAGAACGGCCTGTACGACATGTTCGACGTGCTCGGACTCAAGTAATCCTGGGTCGACCGCCATGCAAGACAAGTACCAACACCTCGACGTCGAGAAGACCGCCCACAGCCACTGGGTGGCGCGCGACGCCTACCGCGTCACGGAAGACGCCGGCAAGAAGAAGTTCTACGCCTGCTCCATGCTGCCCTACCCCAGCGGCAAGCTGCACATGGGCCATGTGCGCAACTACACCATCAACGACATGCTCACGCGCCAGTTGCGCATGAACGGCTACAACGTGCTCATGCCCATGGGCTGGGACGCCTTCGGCCTGCCGGCCGAGAACGCGGCGCTCAAGAACGGTGTGCCACCGGCCAAGTGGACCTACGAGAACATCGCCACCATGAAGGGGCAGATGCAGGCCATGGGCCTGGCCATCGACTGGAGCCGCGAGGTCGCCACCTGTGACCCCAGTTACTACAAATGGAACCAGTGGTTGTTCCTCAAGATGCTGGAGAAGGGCGTCGCCTACCGCAAGACCCAGGTCGTGAACTGGGACCCGGTGGACCAGACCGTGCTGGCCAACGAGCAGGTCATCGACGGCCGCGGCTGGCGCACCGGCGCCCTGGTGGAAAAGCGCGAGATCCCGGGCTACTACCTGAAGATCACCGATTACGCGCAGGAGCTGCTGGACCACGTGCAGCTGGGCAACGACAAGGCCACCCTGAACGGCTGGCCCGAGCGCGTGCGCCTGATGCAGGAGAACTGGATCGGCCGCAGCGAGGGCGTGCGCTTCGCCTTCACGCACGAGATCAAGGGCGTTGACGGCCAGCTGATAGGCGATGGGCGCATGTACGTCTTCACCACGCGCGCCGACACCATCATGGGCGTGACCTTCTGCGCCGTGGCGCCCGAGCACCCGCTGGCCCAGCACGCGGCGAAGGGCAACCCGAAGCTGGCGGCCTTCATCGAGGACTGCAAGAAGGGCGGCACGACCGAGGCCGAACTCGCCCTGCGGGACAAGGAAGGCATGCCCACCGGCATCTTCGTGAAGCACCCGCTGATCGAGGAACATGTCGAGGTCTGGGTGGGCAACTATGTGCTCATGAGCTACGGCGACGGCGCCGTCATGGGTGTGCCGGCGCACGACGAGCGCGACTTCGCCTTTGCGCTCAAATACGACTTGCCGATCCGCCAGGTGGTGCATGTCGACGGTGAGCACTACGACTACAAGCAGTGGCACGACTGGTACGGCGACAAGAGCCGGGGCGTGACCATCAACTCCGACACCTTCAGCGGCCTGGCCTACCCCGAGGCCGTGAGCGCCGTGGCCCATGCCCTGCAGGTGCGCGGCCTGGGCGAGAAGAAGACCACCTGGCGCCTGCGCGACTGGGGCATCAGTCGCCAGCGCTACTGGGGCACGCCCATCCCCATCATCCACTGCGAGGCCTGTGGTGCGGTGCCGGTGCCGGAAAAGGACCTGCCCGTGGTGCTGCCGCAGGACCTGGTCCCCGATGGCAGCGGCAACCCGCTGAACAAGTGCGAGGCCTTCCTCAAGGTCAACTGCCCCTGCTGCGGCAAGCCCGCGCGGCGCGAGACCGACACCATGGACACCTTCGTGGATTCGTCCTGGTACTACATGCGCTATTGCGACCCGAAAAATGATGAGGCGATGGTGGCCGATGGGGCGCAGTACTGGATGCCGATGGATCAGTACATCGGCGGCATCGAACACGCCATCCTGCACCTGCTCTACGCGCGCTTCTGGACCAAGGTCATGCGCGACCTGGGCCTGGTGAAGGTCGACGAACCCTTCACCAAGCTGCTCACGCAGGGCATGGTGCTCAACCACATCTACTCGCGCCGCACCGACAAGGGCGGCAAGGAGTATTACTGGCCGCACGACGTGGAGCATGTGCTCGATGCCGGCGGCAAGATCACGGGCGCCAGGCTGAACAAGGCGGTGGGCGGCCTGCCCGCGGGCACGGCCATCGACTACGAGGGCGTGGGCACCATGTCCAAGTCCAAGAACAACGGCGTGGACCCGCAGGACCTGATCGGGAAGTACGGTGCCGACACCGCGCGCCTGTACACCATGTTCACGGCGCCGCCTGAGGCCACGCTGGAGTGGAACGATGCCGCGGTGGAGGGCAGTTACCGCTTCCTGCGCCGGGTCTGGAACTTCGGCGTCAAGCTCTCGGGCATGGACCAGGCGGCCGCCCTGGCCAGCGTGGCTGGCGCGAAGCAGCTCAAGGACGTGAACTTCGGCAAGGAAGCCAAGGCCCTGCGCCTGGAGATCCACAGCGTGCTCAAGCAGGTGGACTACGACTACCAGCGCATGCAGTACAACACCGTGGTCTCCGGGGCCATGAAGCTGCTCAATGCACTGGAAGACTTCAAGGCCGCCGGCACACCCGGCGCCGAGGTGGCGCTGATCGAAGGTTTCGGCATCCTGCTGCGTTGCATCTACCCGGCCACGCCCCACATCACCCATGTGCTGTGGAGCGAGCTGGGGTATGCCGGTGTGCTGGGCGAACTGCTCGACGCGCCCTGGCCCCAGGTGGACGCTTCGGCGCTGCAGCAGGACGAGGTCGAGCTCATGCTGCAGATCAACGGCAAGCTGCGCGGCGCCATCCTGGTGCCGGCCGGCGCTTCCAAGGAAGCCATCGAGGCCATCGCCGTGGCCAGCGAACCGGTGCAGACCCAGGCCCGGGGTGCGGCGATCAAGCGCGTCATCGTGGTGCCGGGCCGGCTGGTGAACGTGGTGGTCTGACACCATGCAACGGCGCGTCTTTGCCTGGCTTTTGTGCGCGCTTCTGCTGGCGCTGACGGGCTGCGGTTTCGGGCTGCGTCAGCCGGTCAGTTTCGCCTTCTCCTCGCTCTACAGCGGCGTGGCGCCGAACTCGCCGCTGGGCGTGGAGCTCAAACGCCAGCTGCAATCCAGCGGCGAGCTGAAATACATCACCGAGCCGGAGCGCCAACAGGAGGCGCAGGCGGTGCTCGATATCCTGTCCGAGCAGCGGGTCAAGACCGTGGTCGGTGTCAGCGCCACCGGCCAGGTGCGCGAGTTCCAGCTGCGCCTCATCCTCAAGTTCCGCCTGCGCACGCCCCAGGGCAAGGAGCTTATCCCCGAGACCGAGTTGGTGCAGCAACGTTCGCTCAGCTACGACGAAGCCTATGCCCTGGCCAAGGAGGTCGAGGAAACCATGCTTTACCGCAATATGCAGAGTGACATGGTGCAGCAGATCCTGCGCCGTCTCGCCGCCGTCAAGCAGCTCTGAACGCCGGGCCCTTACGCATGCAAGTTGCCGCCGCCCAGATCCAGGCCCAGCTGCAGCGCGGGCTCAAGAGCCTGTACACCGTGCACGGCGACGAGCCCCTGCTGCAGCAGGAAGCGGCCGACGCCATCCGCGCCGTGGCCCGTACCCAGGGCTACACCGAACGCACGGTGCACACCGTGGCCGGCGCGCATTTCGACTGGAGCGAGGTACTGGCTGCCAGCGGTTCGCTCAGCCTCTTCGCCGACAAGCAGATAGTCGAGATCCGCATCCCCTCGGGCAAACCCGGCAAGGACGGCAGTGTCGCCCTGCAGCAGCTGGCCGAAGCCGCCCAGGGCAACGACAGCACGCTCACCATCGTCCTGTTGCCGCGCCTGGACAAGGCCACCAGGACCGGGGCCTGGTTCGGCGCGCTGGAGAGCTTTGGCGTGACGGTGCAGGTCGAGCCCATTGAGCGGCGCACCCTGCCGCAGTGGATCGCCCAGCGTCTGGGTGCCCAGGGCCAGCGCGTGGTCGGGGGAGAGGAGGGGCAGCGCACGCTGCAGTTCTTCGCCGACCGGGTGGAGGGCAATCTGCTGGCGGCACACCAGGAAATCCAGAAGCTGGGCCTGCTCTACCCGCAGGGCGAACTCGGCTTCGAGCAGATCGAGGGTGCGGTGCTCAATGTGGCGCGTTACGACGTCTTCAAGCTCTCCGAGGCCGTGCTGGCTGGCCAGGCGGCGCGCGTACAGCGCATGCTCGACGGCCTCAAGGCCGAGGGCGAAGCCGAGGTTCTGGTGCACTACGCCCTGAGCGAAGACATCCGGGCCCTCAAGCGCGTCAAGGACAGCATCGCCGCCGGACGGCCCCTGCCCATGGCCCTGCGCGAACAGCGCGTCTGGGGCCTGAAGGAACGCCTTTACGAGCGCGTCCTGCCCCTGCTGAGCCCGACCGATCTGGCCAATCTGCTGCAGGCGGCGCACCAGGTGGACGGCATCGTCAAGGGGCTGAAGCTGCCGGACTGGCCGGTGGACGGCTGGCAGGCCCTGCAGCGCCTGGCCTTGCAGCTGTGCGGGCTCTGTGCCTTGCCAGCAGCAAAAACCGCTGCCGTGAGAAAATGAGCCCATGAACGCGCCCGATTCCGCCGCCCGCATCGCCGAAACCACCCAGACCCTGGGCCGGCAGGCGCGCGCCGCTGCCGCCCTGATGGCCAAGGCCGGCACCGCCCAGAAGAACGCCGCGCTGCGTCGCCTGGCCGGGCTGCTGCGTGCCAACACCGCTGCGCTGGCCCGGGACAATGAAAAAGACCTCGCCCGTGCCCAGGCCGCCGGCCTGGCCGAGCCCATGGTGGACCGCCTGCGCCTGACACCGAAGGTCCTCGAGACCGTGGCCCTGGGCTGCGAGCAGCTGGCGGCCATGGGCGACATCATCGGCGAGATCATCGGCATGAAACAACAGCCCAGCGGCATCCGCGTGGGTCAGATGCGCGTGCCCATCGGTGTCTTCGGCATGATCTTCGAGAGCCGACCCAATGTGACCATCGAGGCGGCCAGCCTGTCCATCAAGAGCGGCAACGCCTGCATCCTGCGCGGCGGTTCGGAGGCCATCGAATCGAACAAGGCGCTGGCGAAACTGGTGCAGCAGGCCTTGACCGAGTCCGGCCTGCCTGCCGATGCCGTGCAACTGGTGCAGACCACGGACCGCGAAATCGTGGGCCAGCTCATCACCATGCCGCAGTATGTGGACGTGATCATCCCGCGCGGCGGCAAGTCCCTGATCGAGCGCATCAGCCGCGAAGCCAAGGTGCCCGTGATCAAGCACCTGGACGGCAACTGCCACACCTACGTGGACGATCCCTGCGACCTCGACATGGCCGTCAGGGTGGCCGACAACGCCAAGACCAACAAGTACAGCCCCTGCAATGCCAGCGAAGGCCTGCTCGTGGCACGCGGTGTGGCGGCCGAGTTTCTGCCGCGCATCGGCGCGGTCTTTGCCGCCAAGGGCGTGGAGATGCGCTGCGACCCCGAGGCCCGCGCCATCCTGGCCGGCGTGAAGGGCGCGAACCTCAAGGCAGCGACCGAGCAGGACTGGTACGAGGAATACCTGGCGCCCATCATCAGCGTCAAGGTGGTGGCGGGTCTGGATGAAGCCATCGCCCATATCAACCACTATGGCAGCCACCACACCGATGCCATCCTCACGCGCGACCACATGCACGCCCAGGCCTTCCTGCGCGAGGTGGATTCGGGCAGCGTGATGGTCAACGCCAGCACGCGTTTCGCCGACGGCTTCGAATACGGCCTGGGTGCCGAGATCGGCATCAGCACCGACAAGTTCCACGCCCGCGGCCCGGTGGGCCTCGAAGGCCTGACTTCGCTCAAGTACGTGGTACTGGGCGAGGGTGAGGTCCGGTCTTGAGCGTGCGCTGGGTCGTCATCGGGCTGCTGGGCCTGCTGTTGCCGCTGGCCAGCCAGGCCGGCTCGTCACAGGCCATCGAAATGGGCTGCCACAACTGCCACGGACAACCGGCGCGCGCCGATGCCCCCAGCTTCGAACGGCTTGCGGCCAAGTTTGCCAAACGCCAGGGCCAGGACGGGGCCGAGGAGCACGTGGTTGACGAATTGCGCAAGGGGGAGTTGTTCCAGCACATTCCCGTGCATGAGCGTCTCAGCCCGCAAACCGCCCGCCAGCTCGTGCACTGGCTGTTCGAAGGCGGGAAATAAACCTGTCCGGCCCGCCCGGCCGGCTTGAATCGCGCCGGGCTGCCCTCAGGTCCTAGAATCGCCGCAACAACAATCGCGAGGACTGCATGGTTCCCCATCTCATCACGGCCCTGACCGGTCCCATCAACGAACTCGAACAGCGCATCCTCGACTCCATGCCGGCCATCGAGCGCTGGTTCCGCCTGGAGTGGATGGAGCACACGCCGCCCTTCTACAGCTCGGTGGACATCCGCAACGCCGGCTTCAAGCTCGCGCCGGTGGACACCAACCTCTACCCGGGCGGCTGGAACAACCTCACGCCCGAGATGCTGCCGCTGGCGGTGCAGGCCGCCATGGCGGCCATCGAGAAGATCTGCCCCGAGGCGCGCAACCTGCTGCTGATCCCCGAAAACCACACGCGCAACACCTTCTACCTGAGCAATGTGGCGCAGCTGCGGCGCATCTTCCACATGGCCGGATTGAACGTGCGCATCGGCTCCATCAGCCCCGAGATCAAGAAGAACACCACCGTCGAGCTGCCCGGTGGCGAAGTCGTGACGCTGGAGCCGGTGATCCGCAACAAGACCCGCCTCGGGCTGAAGGACTTCGACCCCTGCACCATCCTGCTCAACAACGACCTCTCGGCCGGCATCCCCGGCATCCTGGAGGACCTGCACGAACAGTACCTGCTGCCGCCCCTGCACGCGGGCTGGTCGGTGCGACGCAAGAGCAAGCACTTCCAGAGCTACGAGGAGGTGTCCAAGCGTTTCGGCAAGCTGCTGGGCATCGACCCCTGGCTGATCAACCCCATGTTCAACCGGTGCGGCGAGGTCGACTTCAACGAAAGCAGCGGCATGGAATGCCTGACCAGCAATGTGGACGCACTGCTGACCAAGATCCGTCGCAAGTACAAGGAATACGGCATCAAGGAAAAGCCCTTTGTCGTCGTCAAGGCCGACAACGGCACCTACGGCATGGGCATCATGACGGTGCGCGACGTCAAGGAACTGGAAGACCTGAACCGCCGTACGCGCAACAAGATGAGCGTGATCAAGGATGGCCAGGAAGTCAACGAGGTCATCATCCAGGAAGGCGTGCTGACCAACGAGCGCATGCACGACGCCGTGGCCGAGCCGGTGGTCTACATGATGGACCGCTATGTCGTGGGCGGCTTCTACCGCATCCACGCCGAGCGCGGCGTGGATGAAAACCTCAACGCCCCGGGCTCCAGCTTCGTGCCCCTGGCCTTCGACCAGAGCACCCATCTGCCCCAGCCCGGTGCCAAGCCCGGCGCCAGCGCCCCCAACCGCTTCTACATGTACGGGGTGATCGGCCGTCTGGCCATGCTGGCGGCCAGTTACGAGCTGGAAGCCACCAACCCCGAGGCCGAGGTCTACGAGTAAGTCGCGGCCTTCGGAGTTGCTGCGGTGCAACATTTCAGGTTCCCGCCAGGGCCGGCTTGCGACCAAGTTTGGTGCCGGCGGGCGGGCAGAGCACAATAGCGCATCTGCATTCCAAGAACCCCGCCCGTGAAGACGGGGGCCCGTCGTGTCCGCATCCAAATCCTCGCTCGCTGCCCTGACCCTGGGCGCCATCGGTGTCGTCTACGGTGATATCGGTACCAGCGTGCTGTACGCCGTCAAGGAGGTGTTCGGTTCCGGGCACGTGCCGTTCACGACGGACAATATCTACGGCATCCTCTCGATCTTCTTCTGGACGCTGACGGTCATCGTCTCGCTGAAATATGTCACGCTGGTGCTGCGTGCCGACAACAACGGCGAAGGCGGCCTCGTTGCCATGCTGGCCCTGGCCTCGCAGTCGGTCAAGGACAAGCCCCGGCTGCGCCGTGCCTTGCTGCTGGTGGGCATCTTCGGTACCTGCCTGTTCTATGGCGACGGTGTCATCACGCCGGCCATCTCGGTGCTGTCGGCGGTCGAAGGCCTGGAGGTGGTGTCACCGGCTTTCAAGGATGCGGTGATACCGCTTACCCTGGTGATCCTCTTCGGGCTGTTTGCCGTGCAAAAGCGCGGCACCGCCGGCATCGGAAAATTCTTCGGTCCCATCACCCTGGTCTGGTTCGCGGTCATTGCCCTGCTGGGCCTGGCACACATCGCCAGCAACCCGGCCATCCTGTGGGCACTGAGCCCGCATTACGCGTTGGGCTTCATGTGGCACCACCCCGGCACCACCTTCATCATCCTGGGCGCCGTGGTGCTGTGCGTGACCGGTGGTGAAGCGCTGTACGCCGACATGGGCCACTTCGGCAAACGGCCGATACGCCTGGCCTGGTTCTCGGTGGTCATGCCTTCGCTCACCCTCAACTACTTCGGCCAGGGCGCGTTGCTGCTGAGCAATCCCGAAGCGGTGAAGAACCCCTTCTTCATGATGACGCCGGACTGGCTGCTGCTGCCCATGGTCGGCCTGGCCACCATGGCCACCGTGATCGCCTCGCAGGCCCTGATCTCCGGGGCCTTCAGCGTGACCAAGCAGGTCATCCAGCTGGGCTACCTGCCGCGCCTGCAGGTGCTGCACACCAGTGTCAAGGACACGGGGCAGATCTACATGCCCTTCGTGAACTGGGGCCTGTTCGTGGCCATCGTGCTGGCGGTGCTGATGTTCCGTTCTTCCAGCAATCTGGCCGCGGCCTACGGTATTGCTGTCACGCTGGACATGCTGATCACCACCGTGCTGACCTTCTTCGTCATCCGCTACGGCTGGAAGTACCCGCTCTGGCTGTGCATTGCGTCCACCGGCTTCTTCTTTGTGGTGGACCTGGCCTTTTTCAGCTCCAACCTCATGAAGCTGCATCACGGGGGCTGGTTCCCCCTGGCCATCGGCGGCGCGGTCTTCATGCTCATGACCACCTGGAAGCAGGGCCGCGCCCAGCTCAACGCGGCGCTGCGCCAGGACGCGCTGGACCTGCCCGGTTTTCTGGAGGCGGTATTCGTCAGCCCGCCGGTGCGGGTGGAGGGCACAGCCGTGTTCCTGACGGCGGATACCGGCAGCGTGCCCAACGCACTCCTGCACAACCTCAAGCACAACAAGGTGCTGCACGAGAACAACCTCTTCGTCACCGTGCGCAACCACGAGGTGCCCTGGATCGGGCTGGACAAGCGCATCGAGATCCAGTCCCTGGGGCACGACTGCTGGCAGGTCATCGTGCACTACGGCTTCAAGAACGATCCCGACCTGCCCGTCGCCCTGGCGCAGGTCCGCAGCCAGGGTTGCTCGCTGGAGCCCATGACCACCAGCTACTTCCTCTCGCGCGACATCGTCATTCCCACCATGGGCCACGGCATGTCACCCTGGCGCGAGAAGCTGTTTGCGCAGATGCACCATAACGCGAGTGCGGCGGCGGAGTTTCTGAACCTGCCGAACAATTCGGTGGTGGAGCTGGGGTCGAAGATCGAGATCTGATTTTTCTTTGGCCTGCGGTTGCTCGGGCGTGGCAAGCCGGGTCTCGCCCCGGCGGGCGAGTTCCTTTCTTTTGCTTCGCTGTATGGACCGGAGACATGGGTAACGGGTGTGCGGGGACATAGGAAACACCTTGTTGTCTCAATCCTCTACCCGCAGATCCACCCGCATGAAGCGATGGTGGCAGAAGAACACATCGTAGGAACCGTCCTGGGCTGGGTCGGGCCGGAAGGCTACGGGGAGCTTGAGCAGCGCATTGGAGACCTTGAGCTTGCGGCCCTGGAAGTTGATCTCACCGTTCCATTTCACACTGACCACCGTATCCGTGCTGGGGTACTCGATGGTTGGCAGAGTCTGCGGATAGCGTCTGGGACTGGGGCGGTAGCGCTTGGCCGGGGTGTCCAGGCCCAGGGCATCGTGCGGCCGCTCGTGGTTGTAAACACCCCGCCAGTGTTCAAAGGCACGCTGAGCCTGGCACAGATCGGTGAAGCTGCGACCAGCCAGCACCTCGGTCTTGAACGAGCGATGGAAGCGCTCGATCTTGCCGTTGGTTTGGGGGTGATACGGCGCGCTGTGGCTCATGCGTATGCCCAGGCGGATGAGCCAAACGCTGAGCTCGCTCAGGCCGTGGCCAGCCAGGCGTGGACTACCCCAGGGCGCGCCGTTGTCGGCGTTCATGCGCACGGGCAAGCCGTAGCGCTCGAAGACTCTCGCCAGGTGCGGCTGCACGCTGGCCGAGGCCACGCTGGGGCAGGCCTGCAGTGCCAGATTGAAGCGGGAGTGGTCATCGATCAGCGTCAATGGGTAGCAGCGTGCGCTGGCGGTATCAAAGTCGCCTTTGAAGTCGATCTGCCACATGGCGTTGGGGGCTTCGTGCTCGAAGCGCTGCCAGTGCTGGGCCGCCAGGCTGGCCGGGGCGGTGATCAAGCCATGGCGGTGCAGGATGGTGGTGATCGTGCTGGGCGGGGGAACCCGGCTATGGCCCAGTTCCAGCAGGCGTCGGGCAATCTTGCGCCCACCCCAGCAGGGGTGCTGGGTGCGCAGATCAATCACGGCCTGTTCGACGGCGGCTGCGGTACGCGCTGGGCTGCTGTGAGGGCGGCGCGAGCGCTCAGCAAAGGCCCCGCCCCCTTCCTGGGCATGCCGTGCCAGCAAGGCGTAGCCGGTCTTGGGGCTGATGCCGAAGCGCCGGCACAGCTCGCGCCGGTTGGCACCTTCGCGGCTGGCCAGTTCAACAAACTCTTGCTTGATGCTCATGAGGGCTTTCGGTTGCCAGGGCATAGGCTTCTCCTCGCGCCTTGGGCGCAGAAGAAGTGTTTCCTATGTCCCCGCACACCCGTTACCCATGTCTCCGGTCCATACAGCGAAGCAAGAGAAAGTGAGTGCGCGGCCGGGCGCACCTCCCGGCAATGCCACGCAAACAAACCCAGATCTAGAAAAAGAAAAGCCCGCTCGAAAGCGGGCCTCGGCAAGAGAAGGCGAGAGAAGGATCAACGACCCTTGCGCACTTCCCCCACCAGATAGTCCACCACCTGCAAGGAACGCTCCATATTGCGCGTCAGCGTACCGTCGGTATAGAAGCGGCCGGCCACGCCCAGGGCGGGCACGCCCTCGACCTTGTAGGCGGCGGTCAGCTGGCCGGCGCGGGTGGTCTTGGAGGCCACGGTGAAGGAGTTGAACTGCTCCATGAACTTGGCCCTGTCCACGCCCTGCGTGGCGATCCAGTCGGCGATGACGTCGGGCTGTTCCAGGCGCTTGCGCTCGACGTGGATGGCGGCGAAGACCTTGGCATGAAGCTTGTCGACCAGGCCCATGGCCTCTAGCGTGTAGTACAGGCGTTGCTGGCCCTGGTAGGCGCTGTTGAAGGCCACCGGCACGCGCCGGATCACCACGTCTTTCGGCAGGCGCTTGACCCAGGCTTCGAGCGCGGGTTCGAAGGCGTTGCAATGCGGGCAGTTGTACCAGAAGAACTCGACCACCTCGATCTTGCCGCTGGGGGCCTCGACGGGCGCCGGCTTGTCCAGCGGCAGGTAGTCCTTGCTGGCTTCAAAGCGCACCTGGGCGAGGGCGGGCAGCACGGTGGCACCGGCCAGGGCCGCGCCGCAGGCGCGGGAGAAATCACGACGTTTCATCATCTGCATAAGCTCCATGTGTGTGCCAGGGTGGGACAAGGTTGGCCGGAAAAAGTTCAGCGCTGCACGCGCACCAGCGCGGTTTCGTGCCCGGCGGCCTCGATCTGGGCCTTGACCTTCTCGGCCTCTTCCTTCTTGTCGTAGGGGCCGACCCGCACACGGTAGATCTGGCGGCCGGCCTGCTCACGCTCGGTCACCTTGGCTTCCACGCCGGTCAGCGAAAGCTTGGCGCGCTGGGTCTCGGCGTCTTCGGGGGTGCGGAAAGCGCCGACCTGGATGAAGTAGGCAAAGGGGTCGGCACTGGCGCCCGCCTTGGCGCGCGCCAGATCGCCCAGGGGGTCGGCCGAAGGTTTTGCCTCGGCCTTGGGCGCTGGTTTCACCGCAGGTGCCGGGGCGGGCTTGGTGGCAGGTTTGGGTGCCGAGGCCGCAGGTGCCGGCGGCTTGGTCTTGTTGTAGAGCGGGGAGTTCGGGTCCCAGTCCTTGTTGCGCTTTTCCTCGGCCGCGTCCTGGTCCGGGGTGCGGTTCTGGCCCTTGTTCAGGAAGGGCACCGGGGTCTTGGTCACGTACAGGGCCACGATCAGCGCCACGGCCAGACCGATGACGACGCCGATGATCAAGCCCAGGATGGTTCCGCCGCGTTGCTGTTTCATGCCTAACCCTTGTCTCGCAAATGTGGATGCCCGGTCGCGCTGCGCCACCGGCTACATCTTCTCCGGTGCGCTCACACCCAGCACCGCCAGGCCATTGTGCAGCACCTGCGCCGTGGCGGCCACCAGGGCCAGCCGTGCGCGTTTGAGTGCCTCGTCTTCCACCAGGATGCGCTCGGCATCATAGTAGCTGTGGTAGCTGGCGGCCAGCTCGCGCAGGTAGAAGGTCACGTCGTGCGGCGCGAAGTCCTGCGCGGCGGCCGTGAGCATCTCGGGGTACCTGGAGAGCTGCAGCATCAGGCCCTGCGCGGCCGGGCTGTCCAGCAATGCCAGGTCGGCGTCCTTGAGCGTGCTGCGGTGGCCGCCTTCCTTCTCGCGCCAGGCGTTGATCACCGAGCAGATGCGCGCATGCGCGTACTGCACGTAGTAGACCGGGTTCTCGTTGTTCTTCTGCACCGCCAGGTCGACGTCGAAGGTGTATTCGGTGTCGGGCTTGCGGCTCAGCAGGAAAAAGCGCACGGCGTCCTTCGATGTCCACTCGATCAGGTCGCGCAGCGTCACGTAGCTGCCCGCGCGTTTGGAGATCTTCACTTCCTGGCCGCCGCGCACCACGCGCACCATGGTGTGCAGCACATAGTCGGGGAAGCCTTGCGGGATGCCCAGGCCCACGGCCTGCAGGCCGGCGCGCACGCGCGCGATGGTGCCGTGGTGGTCCGTGCCCTGGATGTTCACGACCTTCTCGAAGCCGCGCTCGAATTTGGTGATGTGGTAGGCCACGTCCGGCACGAAGTAGGTGTAGGTGCCGTCGCCCTTGCGCATGACGCGGTCCTTGTCATCGCCGTACTCGGTGGTCTTGAGCCACAGGGCGCCGTCGTGCTCGTAGGTCTTGCCGGCCTCGCGCAGTTTTTCCACCGCAGCGTCGACCTTGCCGCTGGTGTACAGGCTGGACTCGAGGTAGTAGTTGTCGAACTTCACCTCGAAGGCCTTGAGGTCCAGGTCCTGCTCATGGCGCAGGTAGGCCACGGCAAACAGGCGCATGCCGTCCAGGTCGTTCACATCCCCGCTGCCTGTGAATTCGCGGTCGTCGGACCTGACGGTCTTCTTCGCCATGAAGTCGGCCGCAATGTCGGCGATGTAGTCGCCGTTGTAGGCGGCCTCCGGCCATTGCGCGTCGCCCGGCTTGCAGCCCTTGGCGCGCAGCTGCACGCTGTTTGCCAGGGTGCCGATCTGCACGCCGGCGTCGTTGTAATAGAACTCGCGGCAGACCTCCCAGCCCTGGGTCTGGTAGAGGTTGCAGATCGCGTCGCCCAGGGCTCCCTGGCGGCCGTGGCCCACGTGCAGCGGGCCCGTGGGGTTGGCCGAAACGAACTCGACCATCATGCGACGGCCCTTGGCCGTCTGCTCACCGTAGTGCCGGCCCTGGGCCAGCACTTCGCGCACCACCTGCTGCTTGGCGGCGGGCTTGAGGCGGATGTTGATGAAACCCGGCCCGGCGATCTCCACCGCCGCGACCCAGGTCGAGAAGGCCGGGGTGGCCAGCAGGGCGCTGCGCAGGCTTTCGGCCACCTGGCGCGGGGCCTGTTTCAGGGGTTTGGCCAGCTGCATGGCCGCGG
>JBEIPS010000197.1:0-2110 GCA_040376915.1 Hylemonella sp. | reverse complement strand
GGAGGAGATCACGGCGATTGCCACGGCGATGGCGGCGGACTTGAAGCGCGATACCTTCTTCGGGGCCCAGGCGAACCGGCAGAACGTGCTGGGCAGTGATCTGAAGCAGCGGCGCATCGTGGCCTTTGCAACGCACGGGCTGGTGGCGGGGGATCTGCCGGGGCTGGACCAGCCGGCGCTGGCGCTCTCACCGGCACCGGGCAAGGGCATCACGGAGGGGCTGCTCAAGCTGGAGGACATCCTGAAGCTTTCGCTGGATGCGGACCTGGTGGTGCTGTCGGCCTGCAACACGGCGGCAGCGGACGGCACGGGGGCGGAGGCGGTGTCGGGTCTGGGACGGGGTTTCTTTTATGCGGGCGCGCGCTCAGTCTTGGCCACGCACTGGCCGGTGGAGACGGTGTCGGCCCGGGAGCTGGTGACGCATCTGTTCGAGCGCTATACCAAGGACCCGCAGCTCACGCGCGCGCAGGCCTTGCGCCGGGCGATGCTGGATCTGATCGATACGGATGTGGCCACCGATGGCCGTGGGCAGGCGGTGATGGCTTATGCGCATCCGGCCTTCTGGGCGCCTTATGCGCTGTATGGGGATCCGGGAAGATAAAAGTACCCCCCTGAGCCGCTGCGCGGCGTCCCCGGATTGAACAGCCCTGGCGTCGGGGTCAGCGCGCTGTCGCATTGACAGTACCCCCAGCGGGGAACACCATGGGTCTTTGAAAGAAACACATGCTTGAAACCATTGCTGTTGTCCTGATCGTCCTGTGGCTGCTGGGCCTGGTGTCCTCGTACACCATGGGCGGCTTCATCCACATCCTGCTGGTGATCGCCGTCGTGGTGGTCTTGCTGCGCATCATCCGACGCTGAGTCGTACGGGCGGGGAAAGCCCCCGCCGCAGCTTCCATCCGGGATGGCACAATCCCCGCTTCTCTACACCCCCCTGTGCACATGCAATCCCCGCGGCGTGCCCCGCTCACATGACTCTGCTCCCCGGCACCCTCGGCATCGACTTCGGCACCTCCAACTCCGCCATGGCCTGGGCCGCGCCCGGGGGCACGGCGCGCCTGATCGCGCTGGAGGGCACGGCCACGGCCATGCCCACGGCGGTGTTCTACAACCACGAAGACCTCAGCACCCACTTCGGGCGCGACGCCGTGGGTCTGTACCTGGAAGGCACGGAGGGGCGGCTGATGCGCTCGCTCAAGAGCCTGCTGGGCAGTCCGCTGCTGCTGGAGACCACGGTGGTGAACAACCGGCAGATCAGCTTCCAGGACATCATCGCCACCTTCCTGGCCACGCTGCGCGAGCGCGCCACGCAGGCCCTGGGCGCGGCGCCCACGCGGGTGGTGCTGGGCCGGCCCGTGCATTTCGTGGACGACGATGCCGAGCGCGACGCACTGGCCCAGGCCTCGCTGCTGCAGGCCGCGCAGGCGGTGGGTTTCAAGGAGGCGTCCTTCCAGCTGGAGCCGATTGCCGCGGCGCTGGACTACGAACGCCGCCTGAGCAAAGAGAGCACGGTGCTGGTGGTGGACCTGGGCGGCGGCACCTCGGATTTCACCGTGGTGCGCCTGGGGCCGGACCGCATCAGGCAGGCCGACCGCACGCGCGACGTGCTGGCCACCACGGGCGTGCACATCGGCGGCACGGACTTCGACCACAAACTCAGCCTGGAGCAGGTGATGCCCCTGCTGGGTTACCGCCACATCGGCCCCGAGGGGCGCGAGGTGCCCAGCCGCATCTTCTTTGACCTGACCACCTGGCACCTGATCCACTGGCTCTACCAGCCCCGCGCCATCGCCCAGGCCCAGGCCCTGTGGACCAATTACGCCGACACGGCATTGCACCGGCGCCTGATGCGCGTGCTGGAAGAGCGCCACGGCCACCGCATTGCCCACGAGGTGGAGCAGGCCAAGATCCGCTGCTCGCAGACCGATGCCGATGCGGTCATGGATTTAGGCGATATCGAAACCGGGCTGAGCGCGCCCATGACGGTGGCCGCCATGCAGCAGCACCTGGCCGAACTGCTGGCGCGCACCGTGGCCTGCGCGCGCGACTGCGTGCGCAAGGCCGGCGTGAGCGACGACGCACTCAGCGCCATCTACCTCACGGGCGGCTC
>JBEIPS010000044.1:0-23041 GCA_040376915.1 Hylemonella sp. | reverse complement strand
CGCGGCGCAGGCGACCTTCGACCCGGCCGGACTCGACAATGATGTCACCCTTGTCCATGCGCTTGACGGTGCCCACGAAGATCTTCTCGCCACGCGACATGAAGTCGTTGAGCAGCATCTCGCGCTCGGCATCGCGGATCTTCTGCAGAATGACCTGCTTGGCAGCCATGGCACCAATGCGGCCGATCGGCAGGGATTCGACGGCTTCCTCGATGTACTCGTCGACCTCGATGTCGGGAATCTGTTCCTTGGCTTCGAACAGCAGGATTTCCTGGTCGGGCAGTTGCAGGCCGGCCTCGTCGGGGACAACATGCCAGCGGCGGAAGGTCTCGTAGACGCCACTGTCGCGGTCGATCGCCACGCGAATGTCCACGTCGCCTTCGTACAGCTTCTTGGTGGCTTGCGCCAGGGCGGACTCCACCGCGCCAAACACCACGTCACGTTCGACGTTCTTTTCGCGGGAAATGGCTTCCACCAGCATCAACAGTTCGCGATTCATGCCTCTAACCTCCAAAACCTTCAATGACCCGTGGCCTCAGCTTGTGTATCGCTGCGGCCCTTGAAACTCACGATAGGCGCCAGACGCGCCTCGCGCAATTCGTCCAGCGTGAAACCCAGCGCCTGCAGGGGCGCCGGCGCACGCTTCTTGCTCACCTTCTGACCCGGCTTGGGCTCCGGCGCGTCGCTCCAGACGATCTGCCAGCCCATGCTGCCGTCGGCAGCGCTCACGCGCTCGAGCGTGCCGCGAAACTTCTTGCGATTTGCCGCCACCTGGCCGGCCGCAGCCGCCCCCATGGGGGCCTTGAGCGTGATGTCGACCACCTGGCCGGCAAAACGTTCGAAATCCTTCTCGTGGCGCAGCGGGCGATCGATGCCCGGCGAGGACACCTCGAGCCGCTTGTACTCAATGCCCTCGACTTCCAGGGTGTACTGCAGCTGGCGCGTGACCTTCTCGCAGTCCTCGACGTTCACAAAACGCTCACCGGCCTGAGGCTCCCATGGCAGGTCGATCGTCACGCGCAGCAGGCCCCCGGCGGAGCGTTCTATCTCCACCAAGTCGTAACCGAAACCGGTCACGGTCTGTTCGACGATCTGCTGCAGTGTCAACGTTGCCCTTCCCTGGCCATCAAAAGCGTTCGACCATAAAAAAAGGGCGGTTGGTAATCCGCCCGTTTGGTCGAGAATTGCGGCATTGTACCCGAAATACGGGATTAGAGCCTTGATTTTCAAGGCGATTTCACCTCGGGAGGGGCTGCTTCAGGCCGCCGCCTGCACCAGGGTACGGGTGTAGGGATGGGCCGGGGCGTCCAGCAGGGCCGAAACCGGCCCGGACTCGACAACGGCCCCGCCTTTCATGACCAGCACCTCGTGCGCCATGGCCCGGATCACGTCCACGTCATGGGTGATCAGCAGGTAGCTCAGTCCCCGCTCCCGCTGCAGGCGCTGCAGCAGTTGCAGGACCTGCTTCTGGATGGTCACATCCAGGGCGCTGGTGGGCTCGTCCAGCACGATCAGGCGCGGCTCCACGATCAGGGCCCGGGCGATGGCCAGGCGCTGGCGCTGGCCGCCGGAAAACTCGTGCGGGTAGCGCTGCAACAGGCCGGGGAACTGGGGTTCGGTCAACCCCACCTCGCCCAGAGCTCTTTCCACCTTGGTTTTTTGCTCCTCTTTTGATAGCACAGAAGCGTGGATGGTCAGTCCCTCGCCTACGATCTCCTCGACCGTGAGGCGTGGCGAAAGCGAGGAGAACGGATCCTGGAACACCACCTGCACCGTGCGGCGCAAAGCCTTGTTGCGGGCCTGGTCGCGGCCCCAGAACTGGCCGTCCACGCGCAGTTCCCCGCCAAAGGGCAGCAGGCCCAGGGCGGCCAGGGCCAGGGTTGATTTTCCCGAGCCCGACTCGCCGATCACCCCCAGGGTGTGGCCAGGTGGAATGCTGAAGCTGGCCCCCTGCACCGCCACGAACTCGCCACGGCGGAACCAGCCGCGCAGGCCGGGAATGGGCACGGGGTAGCCCACACGCAGGTCCCGCGCCTGCATCAAGGCCGGGGCCCCGGCCAATTGGGGCAATTCCTGCACGTCGCGCACCGGCCGGCTGTCGATCAGGCTGCGGGTATAGGGGTGTTGCGGCCGCGCAAAAACCTCGGCCACCGAACCTTGCTCCACGATGCGGCCGCTTTCCATCACGATCACCCGGCTGGCGAAACGCCGCACCAGGTTCAGGTCGTGGGTGATCATCAGAACGGCCATGCCGTGTTTTTGCTGCAGCCCGTCCAGCAGATCCAGGATCTGGCCGCGCAGGGCCACGTCCAGCGCGGTGGTCGGCTCGTCGGCCAGCAGCAGCCTGGGCTGGCAAGCCAGGGCCATGGCCATCATGGCGCGCTGGCGCTGGCCACCGCTGAGCTGGTGCGGATAGGCCTGGACGCGCTCTTCGGGCTGCGGAATGCCGGTGTCGGCCAGCAGTTCCACCGCCCGCGCCAGGGCCGCACCGCGGTCCAGGCCCAGCTTGAGCTGCAACACCTCGGTGATCTGGTCGCCGATGGTGTACAGCGGGTTGAGCGCCGTCATGGGCTCCTGGAAGATCATGGCGATGTCGCGGCCACGGATGCCCCGCAACTCGCGTTCGGACAGGGACAGCAGCTCGGCCGTGCCATCGCTGCCGGCAAACCGGGCGGTGCCGCTGACGTCGGCCTCGGGCAGCAGGCGCAGGAGGCTGAGCGCCGTCACGGTTTTTCCGGAACCCGACTCCCCCACCAGCGCCACCTTCTCGCCGGGGGCGATCTGAAAGTCGAGGCCGCGCACCACCTCCTTGCCAGCGAAGGCGACGCTCAGGTTTTTGACATCCAGCAGGAAGGCACTCATTTTTCGGCTTTCCGGGGATCGAGCGCATCGCGCAGGGCGTCGCCCATGAAAGTCAGCAGCAACAGGGTGATGACCAGCACGCCGAAGGTGGACAGGGAAATCCACCAGGCGTCGATATTGTTCTTTCCCTGCGCCAACAGCTCGCCCAGGGACGGCGTGCCCGGCGGAACCCCCAGGCCCAGGAAGTCCAGCGAGGTCAGGGCCAGGATGGCCGCGCTCATGCGGAAGGGCAGGAAGGTCACCACGGGGGTCAGGCTGTTGGGCAGGATGTGGCGCCAGATGATCTGCGCGTTGGACAGGCCCATGGCCCGCGCCGCGCGCACGTAGTCGAGCTGGCGGTTGCGCAGGAATTCGGCACGCACGTAGTCCGACAGGCCCATCCAGCCGAACAGGCTGAGCAGGATCAGCAGCAGGGCCACGCTGGGGTCGAACATGGCCGAGAAGATGATCAGGAGGTAGAGCTCGGGCATGGAGCCCCAGATCTCGATAAAGCGCTGGAAACCCAGGTCCAGCTTGCCACCGAAATAGCCTTGGACGGCCCCTGTCAACACACCCAGCAACACACCGATGAAGGTCAGGGCCAGCGCGAACAGCACCGAAATGCGGAAACCGTAAAGCAGGCGCGCTGCCACGTCGCGGCCGCGGTCGTCCGTGCCCAGCCAGTTGTCGGCCGAGGGGCCTGAAGGGTTGGGCTCCTTGGCAAAGTAGTTGATGGTGCTGTGGTGGTAGGGATTGGGCGGGTACAGCGCGAAGTTGCCCGCCCTGGCGAACTGCTGCTGGATGTAGGGGTCGAGATAGTCCGTCGGCGTTTCGAAGTCACCACCGAACGCCGTTTCCGGCACGTTGTGCAGGATGGGCACATACCACTGGCCGTGGTGGCGCGCCAGCAGCGGCTTGTCATTGGAGATCAGCTCGGCCCCCAGGCTCAGCACGAACAGGGTGCAGAAGACCAGCAGGCTCCAGTAACCCAGGCGGTTGCGCCGGAAGCGCAACCAGGCGCGCTTTGAGGGGGAATGCGAAACCGTGGCCATCAGTCAAACTTCACTCTCGGATCGACCCAGACGTAGCAGAGGTCGGAGATCAGCTTGGTCACCAGGCCGATCAGCGTGAACAGGTAGAGCGTGCCCAGCACGACGGGATAGTCGCGCCGCATCACAGACTCATAGGACAGCAGGCCCAGGCCGTCGAGCGAGAACAGTGTCTCGATCAGCAGGGAGCCCGTAAAGAAGGCGCCGATGAAAGCCGCCGGGAAGCCGGTGACGATGGGGATCAGCGCATTGCGGAACACGTGCGTCCACAGCACGCGCCTCTCACCCAGGCCCTTGGCGCGGGCCGTCAGCACATACTGCTTGCGGATCTCCTCGAGGAAGGCGTTCTTGGTCAGCATGGTGGTCACGGCAAAGGCACCCAGCACGCTGGCCGTGACCGGCAGGGTGATGTGCCAGAGGTAATCCGTGATCTTCGCACCCCAGCTCAAGGTCTCCCAGTTGCTTGATGTCAGGCCCCGCAACGGGAACCATTGCAATTGCCCGCCGAAGATCACCAGCAGGGCCACGCCCAGCACAAAGCCCGGGATGGCATAGCCGATGAGGACGACCAGGCTGGTCAGCGTGTCGAAACGGCTGCCGGCACGCACAGCCTTGGCGATGCCCAGCGGCACCGAGATCAGATAGCTCAACAGGAAAGTCCACAGGCCCAGGCTGATCGACACCGGCAGCTTGTCCTTGACCAGTTCCCAGACGCTTTTCGGGTAAAAGAAACTCTTGCCCAGGTCGAAACGCGCGTACTGACCCAGCATCTGCCAGAAGCGTTCGTGCGCCGGCTTGTCGAAGCCGTAGAAGGTCCGGATCTCGGCGATGCGCGCCGCGTCCACCCCCTGGCGGCCGCGGTAGCCCGCACCGCTGGCGGCTGCGCCCTCGCCCCCCGTGTCACGCCCCTGCAGCTGCGCCACCATCTGCTCCACCGGGCCACCCGGCACGAACTGGATGACTACGAAGGTCAGCAACAGGATGCCGAACAGCGTCGGGATCATGAGCAGCAGGCGCTTGAGGATGTAGGCGGCCATGGCTTATTTCCCTCCCCCGCCCTGCGCAAGATTCGCGGGCGAGGCCCACCAGACGGAGGTGACCCAGGCTTCGGGTTGGTAATAACGCGGCGTCAGCGCGGGCTGCTCGAAGCGGCCGGCGCGCCAGGCCACACGGTGCACGCCGCTGTACCAGTGCGGCACGGCATAGTGACCATGGCGCAGCACCCGGTCCAGCGCACGCACCCTGGCCACGAGTTGCGGGCGGGTCTGGGCCGAGATCACCTGATCCAGCAAGGCATCCACGGCCGGACTCTTGAGGCCGATCACATTGCTCGATCCCTCGGTGTCGGCCGCCTTGGAGCCGTAGCGCTCCAGCAGCTCGGTGCCTGGCGCCTCGCTGCCTATCATGCGGTTGCTGATGATCTCGAAGTCGAACACGTCCATGCGCTTTTGCAGGATGGCGAAGTCGATCACCTTGTAGTTGACCTGCATGCCCAGCTTCTCCAGGTTGCGCGCATAGGGAGTGACCACACGGCCCATGGAACCGGAGTTGTCGAGGAACTCGATGGTGAAGGGCTCACCCCTGGCATTGCGCAGGGCACCGTCACGGTAGGTCCAGCCGGCGGCGGCCAGCAGGTCGCGTGCCTGGCGCAGGTTGTCGCGCAGGGTCTGGCCCGAGGCCGGGTCCAGGCTGGTATACGGCGGCAGCGGCACCGCATTGGTGTACACCTCGGGCGGCAACTGGCGGCGCAGCGGCTCCAGCACGGCGAGCTCCTCCGGTGTCGGCTTGCCCTTGGCCTCGAAGTCGCTGCCGACGAAATAACCACGCACCCGGGTGTAGGCGTTGTAGAAGAGCTGGCGGTTCATCCACTCATAGTCCATGGCCAGGGCGATGGCCTGGCGCACGCGCACGTCCTTGAACTTGTCGCGCCGCAGATTGAACAGGAAACCCTGGAAATCGCCGGCATTGCCGTGTTGCAATTCCTTCTTGACCAGCTCACCACGCTCGAACTGCTTGCCGCTGTAGGCCCGCGCCCATTCCCTCGCAATGAAGGCCTGGATGTAGTCGAACTCCCCGGCCTTGAAGGCTTCGAGCTGGGCCGTGTTGTCCTTGTAGATCTTGTAGGTGATACGGTCGAAATTGAACATCCCGTGGCGCACATTGAGGTCTTTTGCCCAATAGGCCGGATCACGCTCGTAGCTGATGTCCTTGCCGAAATTCACCTTGCCGATCCGGTAGGGCCCGGAGCCTATGGGCACATCGGTCACGATCTGGTCCAGGGGCTTGAGCCTGCCGTTCTCCAGGCCCCATTTGCGGCTGAACACCGGCAAGCTGCCCGCGATCAGGGGCAGTTCGGCGTTGACCCGCTTGAAATCGAAGCGCACCTGGCGCTCGCCGATCACCGTCACCCCGCCGATTTCGCCAAAGATGGTGCGAAACTGCGGCGCGGCCTCCTTGGAGATCAGCCGATCAAAGGAATGCTTGACGTCGGCCGCCAGCACCGGATCACCGTTGTGAAAACGCGCCAGGGGATGGAGTGTGAAAACGACCGACAACCGGTCTTTGGCCACGGTCACGTCCTGGGCCAGCAGGCCGTAGGCCGTGGTCGGCTCATCGAGGGTTCCCGTCAGCAGGGACTCGAAAACCAGGCCATTGAGGGCCGGCGGTGCGCTGCCCTTGAGCGTGAACGGGTTGTACTTGTCGAAATTCGAGAGGCGCGTGGGCGGCACGAGGACGATCGCGCCCCCCTTGGGCGCGGCCGGGTTCACGTAATCGAAGTGCGCAAAGCCGGCCGGGTACTTGACGTCGCCGAACTGGGCATAGGCGTGCCCGGCCCAGGCTGGCAGTGCCGAGAACAGCGAAACCAGGCCCAGAAGGAAACAACGCATCCGCATGCGACAATTCTGCACAGAATTTTTACTTCCCCAGGCTAAGCGAGAAAAAATATGGGATTCCTCACCGGCAAGAAGTTTCTGATCACCGGCGTGCTGAGCAACCGCTCCATCGCCTACGGCATCGCCAAGGCCTGCCATGCGCAGGGGGCCGAGCTGGCCTTCAGCTATGTGGGCGAGCGATTCAAGGACCGCATCACCGAGTTTGCGGCCGACTTTGGCTCCACGCTGATCTTCGACTGCGACGTCGGCGACGACGCCCAGATCGAGCAGCTGTTCAAGGACCTCTCGGCCCACTGGCCCCAGTTCGACGGCTTTGTGCACAGCATCGGCTTCGCCCCGCGTGAAGCCATCGCCGGCAACTTCCTCGAAGGCCTGACCCGTGAGAACTTCCGCATCGCGCACGACATCAGTGCCTACAGCTTCCCGGCCATGGCCAAGGCCGCCCTGCCCTACCTCAAGGACAAGTCGGCCCTGCTGACCCTGAGCTACCTTGGCGCCCTGCGCGCCATCCCCAACTACAACACCATGGGCCTGGCCAAGGCCAGCCTGGAAGCCTCCGTGCGGTATCTGGCCGAAGCCGTGGGCAAGCTGCCCGACGGCCGTTGCATGCGCGCCAACGGCATCTCCGCCGGCCCCATCAAGACCCTGGCCGCCAGCGGCATCAAGGATTTTTCCAAGCTGCTGAACGTGGTGGCCAACGCCTCGCCGATCCGCCGCAACGTGACCATCGAGGATGTGGGCAATGTGGCCGCCTTCCTGCTGAGCGACCTGGCCGGTGGCGTGACCGCCGAGATCACCTACGTGGACGGCGGTTTCAGCCAGACCGCCGTGGCCGTCGTCGAATAAGCGCTGCCTCCCCCATGAAAAACGCCCCGCAATGCGGGGCGTTTTCTTTGGCGCGGGCGGCTGCGTCAGTCAAGCCTGGGACTGCACGCAATCGGCATAGTAATGCTTCTTGCCGTCCGGGCCGGCCTCTTCCACCAGGCCATGGATGTCGGTCTCGAAGCCCGGGCACTGGGCGTTGAACTCGCGTGCAAACTTGAGGTAGTCCACGATCTTCTTGTTGAAGACCTCGCCGGGAATCAGCAGCGGGATGCCTGGCGGATAAGGCGTGACCAGACCCACGGTGATGCGGCCTTCGAGCTTGTCGATCTCCACACGCTCGGTCTTGCGGTGTGCAATGTGCGCGTAGGCGTCGCTCGGGTTCATGGCCGGTGTCAGGTCGCTCAGGTACATCTCGGTGGTCAGGCGCGCGATGTCGTACTTGGCGTACATCTCGTGGATGAACTGGCAGAGGTCACGCAAGCCCATGCGCTCGTACTTGGGCTGCTTCTTGCAGAAGTCCGGCATGACTCGCCACATGGGCTGGTTCTTGTCATAGTCGTCCTTGAACTGCTGCAGCGCAGTCAGCAGCGTGTTCCAGCGGCCCTTGGTGATGCCGATAGTGAACATGATGAAGAAGCTGTACAGGCCGGTCTTCTCCACCACCACACCGTGCTCGGCCAGGTACTTGGTCACGATGGAGGCCGGCAGGCCGGTCTTGTCGAACTTGCCGTCCAGGTTCAAGCCGGGCGTGACAATGGTGGACTTGATCGGGTCCAGCATGTTGAAGCCGTCGGCCAGCTGGCCGAAGCCATGCCACTTGCTGTTCTTGCTGCGGCCGTCGCTGCGGATGATCCAGTCCTCTGCGCTGCCGATGCCCTCTTCCGCCAGCTTCTCCGGTCCCCAGACCTTGAACCACCAGTCCTTGCCATATTCCTCGTCGACCTTGCGCATGGCGCGGCGAAAGTTCAGCGATTCGGCGATGCTCTCCTCCACCAGCGCGGTACCGCCGGGCGGCTCCATCATGGCGGCCGCCACGTCGCAGCTGGCGATGATGCTGTACTGCGGGCTGGTGCTGGTGTGCATCAGGTAGGCCTCGTTGAAGAGGTGATGGTCCAGCTTGGTGTTCTCGGAGTCCTGCACCAGCACATGGCTGGCCTGGCTGATGCCGGCCAGCAGCTTGTGGATGGACTGGGTGGCGTAGACCATGGAATTCTTGGGCCGCGCGCGCTTCTTGCCCATGGCGTGGTAACGGCCATAGAAGGGGTGGAAAGCCGCGTGCGGCAGCCAGGCCTCGTCGAAGTGCAGGTTGTCGACGTAACCATCCAGCAGGTTCTTGATGGTCTCGGTGTTGTAGAGCACGCCGTCGTAGGTGGACTGCGTGAGGGTCAGCACGCGCGGCTTGACCGCCTTGGCGTCCACGCCCTTGAGCAGGGGGTTGGCCTTGATCTTGGCCTGGATGGTGGCGGGTTCGAACTCGCTCTGCGGAATCGGGCCGATGATGCCGAAGTGGTTGCGCGTGGGTTTGAGGAAGACGGGAATGGCCCCCGTCATGATGATGGCGTGCAGGATGGATTTGTGGCAGTTGCGATCCACCACCACCACGTCGCCCGGCGCGACCGTGTGGTGCCAGACGATCTTGTTCGAGGTGCTGGTGCCGTTGGTCACGAAGTAGCAGTGGTCGGCGTTGAAGATGCGCGCGGCGTTGCGCTCGCTCTCGCCGATGGCGCCGTCGTGGTCCAGCAGCTGGCCCAGTTCCTCCACCGCGTTGCAGACGTCGGCGCGCAGCATGTTCTCGCCGTAGAACTGGTGGTACATCTGGCCCACCGGGCTCTTGAGGAAGGCCACGCCGCCGGAGTGCCCGGGGCAGTGCCAGGAGTAGGAACCGTCCTCGGCGTAGTCCAGCAGCGCCTTGAAAAACGGCGGCTGGATGCCTTCCAGGTAGCTCTTGGCCTCGCGGATGATGTGGCGCGCCATGAACTCGGGCGTGTCCTCGTACATGTGGATGAAACCGTGCAGCTCGCGCAGGATGTCGTTGGGCAGGTGGCGGCTGGTCTTGGTCTCGCCGTAGACGTAGATGGGCACGTCGGCGTTCTTGCGACGTACTTCCTCGATGAAGGTACGCAGGTTCAGCACGGCCGGATCCAGGTCCGGGCCGGGCGTGAACTCCTCGTCGTCGATCGACAGGATGAAGGCGCTGGCGCGCGACTGCTGCTGGGCGAACTGCGAAAGATCACCGTAGCTGGTGACACCCAGCACCTCGAAGCCCTCAGCCTCGATGGCCTGCGCCATCGCACGGATACCGAGGCCCGAAGTGTTCTCGGAGCGGAAGTCTTCGTCGATGATGACGATGGGAAAGCGAAACTTCATGGACGATGGACTCCAGCCGGACAGTCAAAAAAGAAAAACGAGCGCGAAGTGTAAGGATTAATTGGCCGCCGGCACCGGTAAATCCAGGGTTTTGCCGCAGAATGTGGCAATTGAATCACAAGCACCGATAGGAGTATTACCGTCATGGCTGATTCGACCCTCTGGTGGCTGGCTGCCGGCATCCTGGTAGCCGCCGAGCTGACGACAGGCACCTTCTACCTGCTCATGCTGGCCCTGGGCCTGGGGGCCGGCGCCGTGGCGGCCCACGTCGGGCTGGCGGCCACGCCGCAGGTGGTGATCGCCGCAGGGGTGGGCGCCGCCGCCGTGCTGGCCTGGCACTTCTGGCGCCCGCGTTCGGCTGCCGGCCAGGACGCCGGGACCAACCCGGACGTCAACCTGGACGTCGGCGAGACCGTGCAGGTCGAGTCCTGGCTGCCCGATGGCAGCACCCATATCAAGTACCGCGGCGCCCAGTGGCAGGCCGTGCCGCGCGAAGGCGGCACCCGGGCCACCGGTGCGCACCGCATCGTCGAGGTGCGCGGCAGCCAGCTCATCCTCGAAAAAATCACCAACTGATCCAGGGAGACCATCATGGAAATCGCCATTCTCATCTTCGTCATCGCCGTCATCTTCATCAGCCGCTCGGTCAAGATCGTGCCGCAGCAGAACGCGTGGGTGGTCGAACGCCTGGGCAAGTACCACGGCGCGCTCACCCCAGGCCTGAACTTCCTCTTCCCCTTCATCGACAAGGTCGCCTACAAGCACAGCCTCAAGGAAGTCCCGCTGGACGTGCCCAGCCAGGTTTGCATCACACGCGACAACACGCAGTTGCAGGTCGACGGCATCCTCTACTTCCAGGTCACCGACCCCATGCGGGCCAGCTACGGCTCCAGCAACTACATCGTGGCCGTCACCCAGCTGGCCCAGACCTCCCTGCGCAGCGTGATCGGCAAGCTGGAACTGGACAAGACCTTCGAGGAACGCGACATCATCAACGCCCAGGTGGTCCAGGCCATCGACGAGGCGGCGCTGAACTGGGGCGTCAAGGTGCTGCGCTACGAGATCAAGGACCTGACGCCCCCGAAGGAGATCCTGCACGCCATGCAGGCCCAGATCACGGCCGAGCGCGAGAAGCGCGCCCTGATCGCCGCGTCGGAGGGCCGCCGCCAGGAACAGATCAATATCGCCACCGGCGAGCGCGAAGCCTTCATCGCGCGTTCCGAGGGTGAGAAGCAGGCCGTCATCAACAAGGCCCAGGGTGAGGCCTCCTCCATCACCGCCGTGGCCGATGCCACGGCCGGCGCCATCGAGCGCATCGCCGCGGCCATCCGCCAGCCCGGCGGTGAGCTGGCCGTGCAACTCAAGGTGGCTGAGAAAGCCGTCGAGGCCTATGGCAAGGTGGCTTCGGACGCGACCACCACCCTGATCGTGCCCAGCAATATGACGGAGGTGTCGGCGCTGATCACCTCGGCCATGGCCATGGTGCGCCAGCAGAAATAGTCCGTTCGCGCGGCCCCCTGGGCCGGCGCACCGAGGTCTTCACGCGCCGGCCTGGGCTAGCCGGACATCACCGCGCCAGGAAGACATCGGCGGAGTCGACGAAGTTGAACCGCAGCCGCGGGGCGAGGCCCCCCCCGCCGGATCGCAGGACGCGCGCCGAGAACTCATTGAACTGGAGCTCGACGCGATAGTCCTTCGGGAAGGTGCGATCCCAGCGTGGCAGGATCTTTTCAAGGAACAGCAGGTCATTGGCGGTCTTCTTGATGATGCCGGTCATCTCGAGAAGATTGAGCTTGGGCCAGGTCTCTCCGCCGGGCCGGCCATAGGTGACGATGCCCATGAACCAGTTGAAATCACTGAAATAAGGGTCCGACGGCTCCACCGATTTTCCGTTGGAGTAGATCGCGTCCATCAGGAACGTCACCGTCAGGTTCCGTGCTGGCTTGCGCGACCATTGGTACAGGATGTCGTGCAGGGAGCGAGAAAGGCAAAGCTCCATATGCCCCCCGGCCACATAGACATGTGTCGGTGCGACCTCGAACTCAACTTCGCCATCCTTGGACGCCACCCAGTAGTCGGGGTCGCAATCTTCCATGTAGTAGTAGCGGATGGGGGAGTCGTCAGCGAGGTAGATCACCGGAATTCTTTTGCTTTTGGCGAAACGGACCGCTTCGTCGACACCGTACTTGGCCGAGAACCTGGCGTCGAAGGTCGCCGACGGGTGCGTCACGATCATGACGGAATCACCTACGAGGCGCACCTCTTTCGCAGGCCGGAACTGGGGCGCCGGACACGAAGCATGCGCAGCGCCCGCAAAACCCGTCAGGCATGCCATCACGCAAACGAAAAACCCGCGCATCATGATCTCCCCGGCTAGCGAAAGCCCTGTTGGTTCATGGGAAGTATAGAGAGCGCCACGAAACGCCGCTGGGCATGGATGTGTGTCGCCTGCTGATGTTACATGCCCGAGGGTTTCATGAATTAATGCCTGTTTATGGTCAGCGGCTGGAACGAAACCACGGCGGAACAGCTAATCTGGCGCCAGCAAAGCACTTCTGTCTTTGCCATCAACCGTCACTTTGACAAACACAATATGGAGACACGATGAGCAACAAGAAATCAAGCGTTCTATTCCGCTGGACGCTGGTCCTGACCCTTGCCATGGGTGCAGCACAGGCCATGGCCGCCGGAGCCCTGGCCATAGACAGCAACCAGGGCGACCAGTATGGTTTTGCCTACAACTACCCCTCGTCAGGCCAGGCTGAACAGAAGGCACTGAGCGAGTGCGGCCGTGGCTGCCAGATCGTGTTCCGTTTCAGCCGTTCTTGCGCTGCCTACGCCGCTGACCAGTCGCGCGGCTCGACCGCCTATGGCTGGGGTTACGGTCCTTCCGCCGGGGCAGCCCAGAATGCGGCCTTGTCCGAATGCCGGTCCCGTGGTCCATCCTGCACGGTGCGTGTCTGGGGTTGCGACAACCAGTAAGCCGTAGGGGGAGCCCAAACTTGAAGCCGACGCGCTGGGCAAGCCGCCGTCGACTTCAGCTTTTCTGCTGGCGCAGCATGGCCATGGCCGAGGTGATCAGCGCCGACACCTCCGTCAATCAGCCAGTGGGCGTCGATGCCCCATACGGCGACATTCCGTGTACCATGAAAAAGACCCAGGTGCCGATCGCCTCGGCCATGCCCATTGGACGATAACAGAGGACCGACCTGAGCAAAGCGCCGGGATCGAGTCCCAGAACACTGGAGACGACATGCAAGACATCCTTCGGATTTCACGGCGCCAACTGCTCGCCACCGGCTCGGCCTCGGCCCTGCTCTGGTCGGCTCCGGCCTTCTCGCAAACAGAGGCCTATCCCCGCCGCCCCGTCACGCTGATCCTGCCCAACGCCCCCGGCAGCTCGCTCGATACCGTCGGCCGGATCGTCGCCAATGAGATGGGGCCACTGCTGGGCCAATCTCTGATCGTCGATAACAAGGCCGGTGCGGCGGGCGCCATCGGCGTCCAGATGGGCCGCAATGCGGCCCCCGATGGGTACACACTTATTGTCGCGTCCAGCAGCGCCATCACAGGCGCGCCCCTGCTGCAAAAAGGCGTGACCTACCGGCCGCTGGAAGATTTCGATTTTGTCTCGCTGATCGCCCTGTTGCCCAACGTCCTGGTGTGCAACATGAACCTGCCCGTGCGCAGCACCGCTGACCTCATCGCCTATGCCAGGTCCAAGGGCGAGTCGAGCAATATGGCGTCCGCAGGCATCGGATCGGCCAGCCACCTGGCCGGTGTCGCGCTGCAGGCGGCAGCGGGCTTCAAATCCCTCCATGTGCCCTACAAGGGCGGCAGCCAGGGGGTGGCCTCCGTCGTTTCCGGCGAAACCGACTGGGTGCTGACGCCCGCGCCTGCTGCGATGGGCCTGGTGAACGCAGGCCGTTTGCGGCTGCTGGGTCACAGCATGGGCCCGACGAGCAGGCCGGTGGGCGATACGCCCTCCCTTGCAGCCACCGTGCCCGGGTTCGAATTCTCAGGCTGGATCGGCCTCATGGCGCCCAAAGGGCTGCCGGCACAGGTCACCGAGAAACTGAACCGTGCCGTGACGGCCGCGCTGCAGCAGCCCAAGCTGCGCACCGCGTTTGAGACCAACGGCGCTGTTGCCTCTCCCACCACACCCCAGGAGTTCCAGGCCTATCTGACACGCGACATCGAACTCAGCCGCAAGGCCATCCAGATCGCAGGCCTGCAAGCCGAATAAGCCTGGCGGGATCGCTCGAAATTCGTCTGGCGCGAACTCCTCGGAGCTGCGCCACCGCGCTACAGGCAGGCGCCAAAACAAAAGGCCCACGCACTGCGTGGGCCTTTGCATTTCTGGCGGAGGAGGCGGGATTCGAACCCGCGGTGGGTTTTACCCCACGCACGCTTTCCAGGCGTGTGACTTAAACCGCTCATCCACCCCTCCGGAGCCGGCTATTGTAACCGAGCTTGGCACAAGCTCCGGGCTGCGCGGGTCGGGTCGGGCAAAGAAAAAGCGCCCGTGGGCGCTTCTTCCGGAGACAGAGGTGTGATCAGCGGATCACGGCCAATTGCTCGCGTTTGCCCATCTTGTAGGTGAACAGCGTCAGGGCGCCGTTCTTGATGTCGCCCTTCTCGTCGAAGGTGATCGGGCCGGTCACGCCCTTGTAGTCTGCCGTGGCGGCGAGCACCGGCAGGTACTTGGCGGGGTCGGACGAGCCGGCCTTGACCATGGCGGCCACCATCACCTTGGTGGCATCGTAGACATAGGGCGAATAGAGGTTGACTTCCACATTGAACTTGGTCTTGAAGTCAGCGCGGAACTTGTCCATGCCGGCCTTGGCCTCGCCCTCGACACCGCCGGCTTCGGCGCAGAACACCTGCTCCTCGCCGATCGCGTCGCCGGCCAGCTTGATGAGCTCGCCCGTGCAGATGCCGTCACCTCCCATGAACTTGGCCGTGATGCCCAGCGACTTCATCTGCTTGAGCATGGGGCCGCCCACGGCGTCCATGCCGCCGAAGAAGACCACGTCGGGCTTCTTGCCCTTGATGCTCGTCAGGATGGCGTTGAAGTCGGTGGCCTTGTCGGTCGTGAACTCCTTGGCCACGATCTTGGCACCGGCAGCCTCGGCGGCCTTGGTGAACTCCTCGGCCACGCCCTGTCCGTAGGCCGTGCGGTCGTCGATCACGGCCACGTTCTTGGCCTTGAGGGTGCCCACGGCGTACTTGCCCAGGGTGCTGCCCAGATGCACGTCGTCAGCCACCACGCGGAAGGTCGTCTTGTAGCCCTGG
The DNA here is from genome assembly GCA_040376915.1 of Hylemonella sp. Classification (GTDB taxonomy): domain Bacteria; phylum Pseudomonadota; class Gammaproteobacteria; order Burkholderiales; family Burkholderiaceae_C; genus Hylemonella. The sequence continues at coordinate 7,770 of JBEIPS010000044.1, read as the reverse complement.
CGGGTGTACTTGGGGTTGGTGGCGGAAGGGGAAATCTGCGGGATGCCCGCATCACTGTAGATCTTGGAAGCCGGGATGGTGGTACCCGAGTTCAGGTGGCCGATCACACCTGCCACCTTGGCATCGGCCAGCTTTTGCGCCACGGCCGTACCCTGCTTGGGATCGGCGCCGTCGTCCTCGGCCATCAGCTCGAGCTTGACCTTCTGGCCATTGATCGTGACACCGGCGGCGTTGAGCTCGTCGATCGCCATGCGGGCACCGTATTCGTTGTCTTTGCCCAGGTGGGCAATGGCGCCACTGACCGGGCCTACGTGGCCGATCTTCACCACCGGCAGCGCAGAGGCGCCGGAGGCTGCCTCGTCCTTCTTGCCGCAGGCAACCAGCAGGGCCGCAGCGGCAACCACAAGCAGTACACGATTCACTTGATTCACGGGCATGGCAATCTCCAATATAGAAACGGGCTGGTGAAAAAAACTGACGAACGCAAGACTACCTCAAATTTTGCTGGCCGGACGCTTATCCCCAACAAGTGCTGACAACTCAGCCCACACGGCTTGCAGGCGCCTGGGTTTCGTCGATCAGGGCCTGGCCCACGGCCTTGCGTACGGCGTTGTCCACCCGCTGGCGGATGCGCGGGGCCAGTTCCTTCATCTGCTCCTGCAGGGCGTCGGCCACCACTTTCTGTACCTGGGCGTCCAGGGTCAGCGCCAGGCGCTGCAGCACGCGCTGGATCAGGACCTCCTCCAGGAGGTCGCTGGACGCACCCGGCGCAGCGGCAAGCGGTGCAGGCACGTCCACCACCTCGGTCAGGGTGGGCAGGGTGCGCAGCAGCTTCTTGGAAAGCGCGGCCATCAGCTGGCCCCCTTGAGATTCAAGTCATGGCGGACGATGGTGTAACCCAGCTCGGTGTACTGCTTCCAGCGCCCGCGCGCCTGTTGCCGGTCTTCGTCGTCCAGGCTGACGACTTCGATCAGGCGCTCGTAGGTTTCGAACCCCGCCGGCAACCGGGTGCCCAAGTTCAGCAGCACCTGGCGGTGCGGCAGGTCCTGCGCCGGTGTCTCGGTCAGCACCACGGGAGAAACAGCCATTTGTTCGGGCGCGGCTGGCTGGCGCACATGGGCAACAAAGTCCGTCTGGGAAAAGGTCCATAGCAGGGTATCGAGGCGGTCCAGGGCCTCGGCCGGCGCCGTGACCACGACACGCGAACCGGCAGCCACCGCCTTGCGCAACAGGCGGCAGGCATAGGCCAGCTTGTCCGGCGCGTTGAAATGAAAAGCCACCTCGGTCATGCCGTTGCGTTCCACGTGCCTCAGGCCTTGCGGCGGCCGGTCGATTTCGCCGCCGACGGCGCCAGCAGGAACTCCAGCAGCAGGCCCACGGGCCGGCCGGTGGAGCCCTTGGCCGCCCCGCTCTTCCAGGCCGTGCCGGCGATGTCCAGGTGGGCCCAGGGGAACTTGGCCGTGAAGCGCTGCAGGAACTTGGCCGCCGCGATGGCCCCGCCCGCGCGGCCGGCCACATTCGCCACGTCGGCGAAATTGCTCTTGAGTCCTTCCGCGTAGTCGTCGTCCAGTGGCATGCGCCAGGCCAGATCCTGCGCCGCCTCGCCGGCGGCCAGCAGGCGCTGGGCCAGCGCGTCATCGGCGCTGAACAGGCCGCTGCGCACGGCCCCCAGGGCGATCACGCAGGCGCCGGTCAAGGTGGCTATGTCCACCACCGCCTGGGGCTGGAAACGTTCGGCATAACTCAGGGCATCGCACAGGATGAGGCGCCCCTCGGCGTCGGTGTTCAGGATCTCGATGGTCTGCCCGCTCATGCTGGTCACCACGTCGCCGGGCTTGACGGCACGGCCGTCGGGCATGTTCTCGCAGCTCGGGATCAGCCCGACCACGTTGATCGCGGGTTTCAGCTCGCCCAGGGCGCGGAACACGCCCAGCACGCTGGCCGCGCCGCCCATGTCGAACTTCATCTCGTCCATCTCGCCCGCGGGCTTGATGGAAATGCCGCCCGTGTCGAAGGTGATGCCCTTGCCCACCAGCACGGTGGGCGCCTGGGCGGCCGGCGCGCCCTTGTACTGCAGAACGATGAATCGCAGCGGCTGCTCGGAGCCCTGGGCCACGGCCATGAAAGAACCCATCTTGAGTTTGGCCACTTCACGCGGGCCCAGCACCTGGCAGCTGATCTTCGGAAACTTGGCCAGCGCGCGCGCGGCCTGGGCCAGGTCGGCCGGCGTGGCGTGGTTGGCCGGGCGGTTGGCCCATTCCTTGGCCAGCTCGATGCCGGCCACGGCAGCCGTGGCCTGGGCGAACTCCGCCTTGACCTCGGCGGCCTTGGGGACACCCACCGTGACGCGGACCAGGCTGCGGCCCTCGGCCTTGGGTTTGGTGGTGGTGTAGACGTAGCTGTTATCGGCCACGGCCGCAACGGCGGCGCGCACCGCACCGCGTTGGGGCGCGACGGCGAAACAGAGCAACAGCCTCTTGACGGCAGGCGTGCCGCTGCGCAAGGTGCCCAGGGCCGCGTTCACCGCCAGCCGGACCTGGCGCGGCGATCCGTCGCCGGCCCCCACCAGCAGCACACGAGGCGCCTTGGCCTGGGCCGGACGGTACAGGGCCAGCAGCTTGCCCGCCTTGCTGTCCAGATCGCCGGCCTTGAGGGCCTGCCCCACGAGGGCCGCCAGGGGGTCCCGGCCCGGCTTGTAGCCGGCCGGCACCAGGAGGATGAGGGCATCGCCAGCCTGCGCGGATGCGCCGCTAAGGTCCAGGGACTTGAGTTCGAAGTTCATAATGGGGTTTTCCTGACGAGCAATGTTATTCGATTCCTCCATCCGCAAGGAGCTGGCGCGCAGCTTTGGCGCCACGCTGATCATCCTGGTCACGGTGGTCATGACCATGACCCTGATCCGCACCCTGGGCATGGCTTCCCGTGGAAGCTTCAATCCATCGGACGTGATGCTGGTCATGGGCTACACGCTGCTGACCTTCCTGCCCAACATCATGACCATGGGACTGTTCGTGGCCATTGTCATGACGCTCTCGCGCCTGTACACCGACAGTGAGATGGTGATCTGGTTCTCCAGCGGCATGGGCCTGTTCAGCCTGCTGCGTCCGCTGCTGCGTTTTGCCTGGCCCGTCCTGCTGGCCATCGCCACGCTGGCTGTTTTCGTGCTGCCCTGGTCCAACCAGCAGGTCGAGACCATGCGCGCCCAGTACGAAAGTCGCGGCGACCTCGAACGCGTGCAACCCGGCCAGTTCCAGGAGGCCGGCGGGGGCAGTCGTGTCTTCTTCGTGGAGAAAAGCCTGCTCAATGAGTTCAGCGCCAAGAACGTCTTCGTCGCCACCACCGAAAACGGCAAGGAAACCGTGACCTCCGCGCGCAGCGGCCACACCGAACTCATAGGCAATGACCGCTTCCTCGTGCTCGAAAACGGCCAGCGGCTGGAAAACTCCCTGGGCAAGACCGACACCAAGATCGGCGAATTCGAGCGCTACAAGATCCGTGTGGCGCAGGACCCGCTGGGCGGCAATATCGACGTGCCGCTGGGCAATATCTCCACGCTCGAACTGATACGCAACCCGAATTCCCTGCCCTACCTCGGCGAAATCTCCATGCGCCTGGGCTTCGTTCTGGCCGCGCTCAACCTGGCCGTGCTGGCGCTGGCGGCCACGCGCGTGAACCCCCGTGTGGGTCGCTCGGGCAATCTGATGTTCTCGCTGCTGCTGTTCCAGGTCTACCTGAACCTGCTGACCCTGGGCCAGACCTGGATCGCCAGCGGCAAGATCGGCTTTCTCGCCTACAACGTGTGCCTGCACGGTGGCATGCTGGCCGTCGGCCTGCTGTGGCTGGCCAAGCGCCAGTACAACTGGGGTTGGCGCCTGCGCCTGCCGCTCAGGGCTGCGCTGCCGCGTCAGGGAGGGACAAGCCCATGAGAACCATACGCCGCCTGATCCACGCCGAGATGTTCCAGGCCGTGATCTTCGTCACGCTGGGCTTTCTGGCGCTCTTCGCCTTCTTCGACTTCGTCGACCAGCTGCCGGCCATCGGTCGCCCCGGCCTGGGCGCGGCCTACCAGGTCCCCCAGGCCACCAGCTATGTGGCGCTGATGATCCCCAATCACCTGTATGAGCTGCTGCCCATCACCGTGCTGATCGGCACCATCTACGTCATGACCCGCCTGGCGCAAAGCTCGGAATTCACCATCCTGCGCACCAGCGGCCTGGGCCCCTGGCGCGCGCTGCGCATGCTGCTCACGGCCGGCTTCACCTTTGCCCTGCTGACCTTCGTCGTCGGCGACTACCTCGCCCCCTGGGCCGACCGCACAGCCCAGCTGCTCAAGGCCCGCTACGAAGGCAAGCTCAGTGTGGGCCAGACCGGCGCCTGGCTGCGCGCACGCGAGCCCTATGCCCAGTTCGCCGTCAACGTCGGCTCGCTGAACTCGGACGGCAATATGCGCGATGTCCGCATCTTCGAATTCGACAACCAGAACGCACTGGTCTCCATGACACATGCGCCGCTGGCGCGCTTCACGACCAACGACGATGCCTGGCAGCTCGAAGATGCCGAGCGCACCGAATTCAACGCACCCGGCCTGGCCCTGAGCCGGGTGGAGCGCACCCATGTGCCGGTGTTCCGCTGGCCCACCGGCATTTCCAGCGAGATGGTCTCGGCCGCCGTGCTGCGGCCCGAGCGCATGAGCACCATCGACCTGTTCCAGTACATCCGTCACCTCAAGGAAAACGCCCAGTCCGCCGAGCGCTACGAGATCGAGTTCTGGAAAAAGGTGTTCTACCCGCTCTCCTGCCTGGTGATGGTGGTGCTGGCCCTGCCTTTTGCCTACCTGCACTTCCGCAACGAGGGCATCTCCATCTACGTGTTCGGCGGCGTGATGGCCGGCATCAGCTTCTTCTTCCTCAACAACGTGTTCGGCTACATCGGCGAGTTGCAGCACTGGATCCCGTGGCTCACTGCCGCCGCTCCCGGTTTCATCTACATGCTCATCTCGCTCACTGCCTTTGGCTGGCTGGTGCTCAGAAGGTGATGCCCATGCCAGACCTGGCGCCGCAGCGCGGCCTCATCCTCTTCGCGCACGGCTCGCGCGACCCGCAGTGGCGCGCCCCCATGGAGGCGGTGGCCGCGCGCGCCGCCGCGCTGGAGCCCGGGGCCACCGTGCGTTGCGCCTACCTGGAACTCATGGCGCCGGATCTTCCGGCCTGCGCCGGCGAAATGGTCGCGCAGGGCGCCACCGCCATCACCATCCTGCCCATGTTTCTTGGGGTGGGCCGCCATGCGCGCGAAGACCTGCCCCTGCTGGTCGCCGATCTCGAAAAACAGTACCCCCAGGTCAGCTTCGAACTGCGTCCGGCCATCGGCGAGGATGCACGTGTCGTCGACATGCTGGCGCGCATTGCGCTGGCCGCCGTCTGAGACGTGCGCCTTGCCCTGCAAGGCCTACGTACAATCGCCGGGACTATTGCAACGCCCATGATCCGATCCGCCCTTCGCAACCGAACCGTCTTCCTGCTTGTGCTGGGCGCCTCGCTCGCCATCGCCCTGCTGCCCGTGTTCTGGCCGCAGCTGGACATCGCGGCCGCCGCCTATTTCCTGCAGCCTGCACCGCCGATCAATCCAGCGCAGTGGAAATGGGTCGAGCTGATCAACGAATACATCCCCGATCTCTTTCGCGGCCTGGCCATGCTCTGCATCGCGGCCTGGATCGTGCTGAGCCTGCTGCGGCGCTCGCGCCGTGCCGGCATCGCCCTGGCCTTTGTAGGCATCTCTCTCACACTGGGCCCGGGCCTGTCCACCTGGGCCGTCAAGGAGCACACTCTGCGCGCGCGCCCCTTTGACGTGGTCGAGTTCGGCGGCAAGCGCCAGTTCACGCCGGCCCTGGTCCAGGCCGACCAGTGCAAGGACAACTGTGCATTCACCAGCGGCCATGTGGCCTGCGGCTTCTTCTTTGTATCGCTCATGCTGCTGGACCCCCGTCGCCGCTGGCGCTGGATCGCCACCGGCCTGTTGGCCGGCAGCCTGGTGAGCGTGGCCCGCATGTCGGTCGGGGCGCACTGGCTCAGCGACGCGCTCTGGGCTCTGCCCATCACCCTGGTCGCGAGCGGCCTGGTCTGGGTGATCCTGAGCTATTTCTACAAACACGGGCAAGCCCCCGAGCGGAGCTGAAGCATGTCCAAGCCGAGCAGCCTGATCCGCCTGATGCGGCCCCACCAATGGCTCAAGAACGTCTTCGTCTTCGCCGGACTGATGTTCAGCCAGACCTGGCACAACGGCCCGCTGGTCGAGCGCGTGCTGTACGCCTTCCTGGCCTTCTGCTGCTTTTCCAGCCTGGTCTACATCCTCAACGACTGGCGCGACCGCGCGGCCGATGCCCAGCACCCCACCAAGTGTCTACGCCCCCTGGCCAGCGGCGCGGTCAGCCCGCGCGAGGCGCTGCTCCTGGCCTCGATATTGCTGATCGCGGGTCTGGCCCTGGCCTGGGGCAGCCGCGCGCTGCTGCTCATCCTGGCTCTGTACCTCACGCTCAACCTGGCCTACAGCTGGCGCCTCAAGCACGTGCCGGTGGTGGACGTGTCCATCATTGCCAGCGGCTTCATGCTGCGCCTGCTGGCCGGCACCGTGGCGGTGGGCATTCCGCCCTCGCGCTGGCTGCTGCTCACGGGCCTGTTCATCGCACTCTTCCTGGGCTTCTCCAAGCGCAAGGCCGAGACCTTCCACCAGCCCGGGCAGCAGCGCGCCGTTCTGGAACACTACCCGCCGGCCCTGCTCGACACCTATATGGCCGTCACCATGACCGCCACGGTCATCACCTACGGCCTCTACGCCACCAGCGTCGAAACGATGCAACAGCACGGCGAGCGCCTGGTCTACACCGTGCCGGTGGTGGTCTTCGGCCTGTTGCGCTATGCCTACCAGGTGCACCGCGGCCGCGGTGAGGACGTCTCGCGCGACCTGCTGCGCGACCCCTGGATCCTGGCCGCCGGCATCATCTGGCTGCTGCTGTTCCTGGCCACGCGGTTCTGGCGTTGAAACTGCCGCTCAAATCGCTGCTCCTGGTCATCGGTGGTGCCGCCACCGTTTACGCCCTGGTGCTGCTGCTCAGCGGAGACGGCACCAGCAGCACCCAGTTCGGTGCGCTGTGGTCGCCCGCGGGTGGCCTGGCCGTCGCCCTGTGCATCCTCAACTACCTCTTGCGCGGGCAGCGCTGGCGCCTGTGGATGGCGCACTACGGCCGGCCGCTGCCGCCGGCCCAGGGCCTGCGTCTTTACCTCGCCGGCTACACCTTCACGCCCACGCCCGGCAATGTGGGCGAGGCCGCGCGCGGCCTGCTGCTGCGCCAACCCCTGGGCGCCGCCGACAGCCTGGCCATCTTTGGAGCCGAGCGTCTGGCCGACCTGCTGGCCCTGCTGCTGCTGACGCTGCCTGGCCTGTGGTGGCTGGCACAGCTGCCCGGGGCAGTTGCATGGCAGTTGCAACTCATCCTCGGCGCCGCGATGGCAGGGCTGCTCCTGCTGGGCCTGCTCTTCAAGTTCAGGCAGGCCCTGTACACCCGCCTGCCCTGGCTGCAAGCCGCGTCACGCTGCCTGGCCACGCGCCCCTGGCGCTGGCTGGGCCTCACGCTGCTGGCCTGGGCCGCACAGGGCCTGGCCACCTGGCTGGTCTGCCGGGAACTCGGCCTCGTCATCGATCCTCTGCTGGCCACGGGCTTTTATGCCCTGGCCATGGTGGGCGGCGCACTTTCGCTGCTGCCTGCGGGCCTGGGCG
>JBEIPS010000083.1:0-9508 GCA_040376915.1 Hylemonella sp. | reverse complement strand
GAGGCCGCCAGTGTGGACGGGCGCCTGCGCACCGTGATCACCATGGCCCTGGTCGGCCTGCTGGCCCTGGTGGTCGTGCCGCTGCAGGGCGGCCTGCACCTGCCGCAGGCCGCGGCCGGCTGGTGGGGCCTGGCCGGACTGACCCTGTTCTACGGCACGGCCTTCACCATCATGTTCACGCTGCTGCCCAAACTGGGCGTGGTGGGCAGTTCGCCCATCATGAACGTGGAGCCCGTGGCCGCGCTGGTGCTGGCCTGGGCCCTGCTCGGCCAGACCATTGCACCCGTGCAGGTGGCCGGCGCCCTCATCGTGGTCGGCGCCGTGATGGCCCTGGGCTTGCGCAAGAGATGAGAAGACGGGGCCGATCATGCCGATCGAAGTGATGGCCGCGGTGTTGTTGTCGGCCCTGCTGCACGCGGGCTGGAACGCGCTGGTGCGCGCCAGCCCTGACAAATTCCTCGCCTCCCTGCACGTCGTGTGCGGTGCCGCGGCGCTCGCGCTGCTGCTCCTGCCGGTCCAGCCCCTGCCTGCCCCCGCGAGCTGGCCCTGGCTGCTGGCCTCAGGCCTGATCCATGTCGTCTATTTCACCCTGGTGGCACGCGCCTACCAGGGCACCGACCTGGGCCTGGCCTACCCGCTGATGCGCGGCACGGCCCCGGTGCTGACCGCGCTGGCCGCCGCCCTGCTGCTGGGCGAGGCCCCTGCGCCCGGCGCCTGGCTGGGCATCGCACTGATCTGCGCAGGCGTGCTGGCGCTGGCCGGGCGGGCCTGGCGCAGCGGCAGCGGTCATCCGGCTGCGGTGCTGGCAGCCCTGGCCAATGCCGGCGTGATCGCGCTCTACACCCTGGTTGACGGCCAGGGCGTGCGCCTGGCTGGCCATGCCCTGAGCTACACCGCCTGGGTCTTCCTGCTGAGCGCCCTCTTCATGCTGCTCACGGCCGCTTGCCTGCGCGGGCGCACACTGCTGCTGCCGGCCCCGGGGGCCTGGCGCGCCGCCCTGCTGGGCGGCACGGGCACGCTCGCCGCCTACAGCCTGGTGCTCTGGGCCATGACACAGGCGCCCATTGCCACGGTGGCAGCGCTGCGCGAAACGGCCATCGTCTTCGCCGCGCTGATCGGCGCGGTTTTCCTGCACGAAGGTCTGGGGCGGCTGCGCCTGGCCTCGGCCCTGCTGGTGTGCGCCGGGGCCGTAGCGATCAAGTTGGCCTAGCGACGGATTTTTTCGCGCGCGCGACGCACGCGCTCGATGTTGATGGCCACCTTGCCGCTGCGGAACAGCATGGGCGAGGCAATCGCATTGGCCGGGTCCGCGGTGTCCAGGCAGTGGTAGTTGAAGGTGGGCATGCCGTTGCGGTCGACGATGACGATGACCCAGGGCGTGTTGGCGCGCTGGCCACGTTGCACCGCTACCGCCGTTTCACCGTTGATCAGGCGCACATAGGTGCCCGGCGGATAGAAGCCGACGGCCGCCGTGAGCGCAGCACCGACGGAGGCGGTCACCTCCTTCTCGGTCTGCAGGTAGATGGACTTGGCCGACTCCAGCGGCGAGAGCGCCTCACGCGTGCGGCGCGCGGCCATCTTGGCGACGAAGACGTCGGTCATGCTCAGCAGGCGACGGGCCTGCAGGTTGTGCGGCAGGCCTTCGGGGCTGTCGGGCTGGTGGTGCCAGCGCACCAGGTCCAGTTCCTCCACGTCCTCGATGCCCAGCCAGACGAGGATCTTCAGGCTGAGTTGCGGATGCTCCTGGATCAGCTGACGCTGCTCGGGCGACGGGGCGGTGTGCTGGCGCGCCCGCACATCCTGCTCGCGCGCCATGCCGATGTTCATGGTCAGGGCCGCGCTCATCAGCGACTGGCGCTGCTGCGGGTTCAAGCCCAGCTTCTGCGCCGCCAGTTCGCAGACGCAGGCACAGAGCAGCGCGTGCGTGGCGCTGTAGCCCAGGCTGCTGTCGGCCAGGGCCTGGAACAGGCAGAACAGGCTGTCGTCCGGATCGTCCTGGAGCAGGCTGCGCGCCTTGTTCTCCAGCGCGGCCAGCCGCGGCAGCGGGTTGAGCGCCAGACCTCCCTGGTAGAGGATGCCGCGCAGCACCTCCTGCAGGTCCATCCAGCCGCCGTTGAGCTGCTCGCCCACCATGTAGTCGCGCTCGCGGATCGCGCTGGGCATGGGCATGCGCGCGATCTCCTCGACCTCCACCCCCTCCATCAGCATGGTGTGCACCATGCGTTCGTAGGAGCGCTGCCAGGCCTGGGCCTCGCTCTCGGTGGTGGAGGCATTGTGGTCGTAGAGCTTGTCGCGGTGCTGCTCGGAAACGATGGGCTGGCCCTTGCGTAGCAGCAGCACGCCGTCGGGATTCCAGACATTGACCGGCAGGGGCTTGCCCACCGGCAGCATGGCGATGGGGATGGGCACGTACTTCAAACCAGCACCTCCACCGGCACACGCGCGGCAAGGGCGCACATCAGCTCGTAACCCACGCTGCCCCCCGCCTGGGCCACCTCGTCGATGGACAGCAGGGCGCCGTTCGCGGCCCGGCCCCAGAGTGTCACTTCCGAGCCCATGCCGGCGGCCGGTACGGGCGTGAGGTCCACCGTGATCAGGTCCATGCTGACGCGGCCCACGGTGCGCGTGCGCACCCCGTCCACCAGCACCGGTGTGCCCCGTTCGGAGGTGCCCGGGCTGGCGCGCAGGTAGCCATCGGCATACCCGCAGGCCACCACGCCGATGCGCATGGGTTGCGTGGCGGTGAAGACCGAGCCGTAGCCCACGCTGTCGCCGGCCTTCAATTGCTGCACGCCCACGATGCGCGATCTCAATGTCATCGCAGGCTGCAACTCCCAGCCGGCCGCGTCGTGTTCGGGGAAATCAGGCGAGGCACCGTAGAGCACGACACCGGGGCGGATCCAGTCCGAACGCAGGCTGGCCGCAGCCTGGGCCCCCATGTGGCGCAGGATGGCCGCGCTGTTGCTGAGCGACCGTTCGCCCGGCAGGTCCTGCGTGGCGGCGTTGAAGGCGACCAGTTGCTGCGCCACACCGGCGGGGCCGTCGGCATCGCTGAAGTGGGTCATGAGCGAAATCTCGTCGACCTGCGGCAGCGCGTTCAGGCGCGTCCAGGCGGCGCGGTACTGCTCGGGGCGGAAGCCCAGGCGGTTCATGCCGCTGTTCATCTTGAGAAAGACACGGTGCGGTGCATGCGTCTTGTGCACGGCCAGCATGTCGATCTGCTCGTCACAATGCACCGCATGCCACAGGCCCAGGCGTGAGCACAGCTCCAGGTCGCGCTGCTCGAACACGCCTTCCAGCAGCAGGATGGGGCCGCGCCAGCCCAGGGCACGCAGCCGTTCGGCCTCGCCCAGGTCCAGCAAGGCAAAACCGTCGGCGCCGCGCAGCCCCTCGTACACGCGTTCGATGCCGTGGCCATAGGCATTGGCCTTGACCACCGCCCACACCCGCGCATCGGGGCCGGAGTGGCGCACCCGCGCCAGGTTATGGCGCAGGGCCTGGACATGGATCTGGGCTTGGATCGGGCGGGACATGCGGTCGGAACTATCTCTGGACGGGGTGTACGTCAACCCCTTTCCATGAATTGTGACATTGCCCGCCATGCTATAACCCGGCGTCGATTGGATTTTCATAACAAGCCACCAAGCACGAGCGCTCCCCGGTTCCCCCCAGCCCATGAAACGCGGTTTCTACACCATCATGTCGGCGCAGTTCTTCAGCTCGCTGGCTGACAACGCGTTATTCGTCGGAGCCGTGCAACTGCTGCGTACCGAGGGTGCCCCCGAATGGCAGCAGGCGGCGCTGGTGCCCATGTTTGCCCTCTTCTATGTGATCCTGGCGCCCTTCGTGGGCGCTTTTGCCGACGCCCAGCCCAAGGGCAAGGTCATGCTGATCAGCAACGGCATCAAGATCATCGGCTGCCTCATGATGCTGTTCGGCACCCACCCGCTGATGGCCTACGCCATCGTCGGCCTGGGCGCGGCGGCCTATTCACCGGCCAAGTACGGCATCCTCACCGAGCTGCTGCCGGCCTCGCAGCTGGTCAAGGCCAACGGCTGGATCGAAGGCCTGACCATCGCCTCCATCATCCTGGGCGTGCTGCTGGGCGGCCAGCTGGTCGGCCCCGCCGTGTCCCAGATGTTGCTGGGCCTGGACCTGCCGATGTTCGACACCGGCGTCGACAGCGCCCCCGAAGCCGCCATTGCCGTGCTCATCCTGGTCTATCTGCTGGCGGCCTGGTTCAACACCCGCATCCCGCACACCGGCGTGGAAATGCGCCCCATGCCCAAGAACCCGCTGGCCCTGCTGCCCGACTTCTGGCGCTGCAACACCCGGCTCTGGCAGGACCGCCTGGGCCAGATCTCCCTCTCCACCACCACCCTGTTCTGGGGCGTGAGCGGCAACCTGCGTTACATCGTGCTGGCCTGGGCCGCGGCTGCGCTGGGTTACAGCGTCACACAGGCCTCCTCGCTGGTGGGCGTGGTGGCCATCGGCACCGCCGTGGGCGCGGTGGTGGCCTCCTTGCGCATGCGCCTGGAAGACGCCACACGCGTCATGCCCCTGGGCATCGCCATGGGTCTGCTGGTCATCCTGCTGAACTTCATCGACAACGTCTGGTTGGCCGCGCCCTTCCTGGTGCTGCTGGGTGGCCTGGGCGGTTTCCTCGTCGTGCCCATGAATGCGCTGCTGCAGCACCGCGGCCACAACCTCATGGGGGCCGGCCGCTCCATCGCCGTGCAGAATTTCAACGAGCAGACCTGCATCCTGGGCCTGGGCTTCCTCTACAGCTTCTCCACCGGCATGGGTGTCTCGGCCTTCGGCGCCATCGCCGGCTTCGGCATCCTGGTGGCGGGCTTCATGTGGCTGATCAAGCGCTGGCACGAGCACAATTGCCAAAAGTACCCCGAAGAAGTCGAACACCTGCTCGACATCGCCAGAAACGACAACCTGCACGGTTGAGGGCTGCTGCGCAGCCTGGGGTCCCATGAAAACGCAACTCGCCGTCTGGGCCCTGGTGCTCAACGCCTTTATCTGGGGCGTGTCCTGGTACCCCTTGCGCCTGCTGGAAACCCAGGGCCTGCACCCGCTGTGGTCCACCTTCCTGATCTATGCGCTGGCGCTCCTGGCCCTGCTGGCCTGGCGCCCCGGTGCCTGGCGCCATTTCCTGCGCCAGCCCCTGCTGGGCCTGCTGCTGCTGGCCGCCGGTCTGACCAATGTGGGCTTCAACTGGGCGGTAACCATCGGTGACGTGGTGCGCGTGGTGCTGCTGTTCTACCTGATGCCCGTATGGTCGGTGCTGCTGGCCTGGGGACTGCTGGGTGACAGGCCCGGCCTGGGCGCGCTGCTGCGCCTGCTGCTGGCCCTGGCCGGGATGGTCATCGTGCTCAAGACGCCGGGCTCGCCCTGGCCGCTGCCGCAAGACCTGCCCGACTGGCTGGCGCTGATGGGCGGCTTCTGCTTTGCGCTGACCAATGTGCTGCTGCTCAAGCTCAAGGACACACCGGACGAAGCCCGCATGGTCGCCATGTTCGCCGGCGGCACATTGCTGGCTCTGGGCACGGCGCTGCTGGGCGCTCCCTCGGGCCTGGTGCCCGTGCCGCCCGCATTGAGCGCTGGCTGGGTCGGGCTGGTGCTGCTCACCAGCCTGGCCTTCCTGGCCTCCAACCTGGGGCTGCAGTACGGCGCCGCGCGCCTGCCAGCCGCCACCACGGCCCTGGTCATGCTGACCGAAGTGGTGTTTGCCAGCGTGTCCTCGGTGCTGCTGGGCGCGGCGGCACTGGAGACCCGCACGTTGCTGGGTGGGGGGCTGATCCTGCTGGCGGCGCTGTGGGCCGCCTGGCCCGACCCACGGCGGTGCTAGCATGCATGCTCATCACGCTCGTACCGGATCTTCCATGCCCACTGTCTACGATTTCGAAGCCGAACAGATGGGCGGCAAGGCCGTGGCCCTGAACCAGTTCCAGGGCAAGGCCATGCTGATCGTCAACACCGCCAGCGCCTGCGGCTTCACGCCGCAGTTCGCGGGGCTCGAGGAATTGCACAAGACCTATGGTCCGCAGGGCCTGGTCGTGCTGGGTTTTCCCTGCAACCAGTTCGGCGCGCAGGACCGTGGCAGCAACGAGGAGATCGCCAGTTTCTGTCAGCTCAACTATGGCGTGGGTTTCCCCATGATGAGCAAGATCCAGGTCAACGGGCCGCAGGCCCACCCGCTGTACCAGTGGCTGGTGCGCGAGGCCCGGGGCTTCCTGGGCACCAAGTCCATCAAGTGGAACTTCACCAAGTTCCTGATTGGCAGGGACGGCAGGGTGCTCAAGCGCTATGCGCCCTATACCGAGCCGCGGCGGCTGCGCCGGGATATTGAGGCCGCGCTGGCGGCCTGAAGCGACCGCCTCAGGCCTGAGCCAGCGCCTCGTCCAGCAGCTCCACCCAATGCTTCACCGGCGTGCCGGTGCCGCTTTGCAGGTGGGTGATGCATCCGATGTTGGCGGAGACTATTTGCTCCGGCTGCATCTCGCCCAGGTTGGCGAGCTTGCGGTCGCGCAGCTCGTAGGCCAGCCTGGGGTTGAGCACCGAATAGGTGCCGGCCGAGCCGCAGCACAGGTGCGGCTCCACACGGCAGGTATTGATCCTGAAACCGAGTTCGCCCATGGATTGCTCCACGCCGCCACGCAGTTTCTGGCCATGCTGCAAGGTGCAGGGCGGGTGAAAGGCAATCTGGCCGGCCCTGGCGGAGACCTTGCCGCGCAGCTTCTCCACCAGTTCGGGCAGCAGTTCGCTCAGGTCCCTGGTCAATTCACTGATGCGGCGGGCCTTGGCCGCGTAATGCGGGTGGTCCTGCAGGATGTGGCCGTATTCCTTGACCGTCACGCCGCAGCCCGAGGCGTTCATGACGATGGCTTCCACGCCGCTCTCGACGTGCGGCCACCAGGCGTCGATGTTGGCGCGCATCTCGGCCCGCCCGCCGTCCTGGTCGTTCAGATGGAACTTGACCGCGCCGCAGCAGCCGGCCTTCTGTGCCACCACCGTCTGGATGCCGGCGGCATCCAGCACGCGGGCGGTGGCGCTGTTGATATTGGGCATCATGGCCGGCTGCACACAGCCGGCCAGCAGCAGCACCTTGCGCGCATGGTGTCCTGTGGGCCATGCACCGGCGTCTTGCGCGGCCGGCACCTTGGCCTTGAGGCTGGCGGGCATGAGGCCACGCACAAGCTGGCCCATCTTCATGGCCGGGGCGAACAACGGCGAGGTCAGGCCCTCTTTCAGGGCCCAGCGCACGAAGCGTTCACTGGCGGGGCGAGGCACTTTTTCATCCACGATCTTGCGGCCGATGTCGACCAGGTGGCCGTAGTCCACGCCCGAAGGACAGGTGCTTTCACAGTTGCGGCAGGTGAGGCAACGGTCCAGGTGGGCCTGGGTCTTGCGCGTGGGCAGTTCGCCCTCGAGCACCTGCTTGATCAGGTAGATACGGCCGCGCGGGCCGTCGAGCTCGTCACCGAGCAGCTGGTAGGTGGGGCAGGTGGCGGTGCAGAAGCCGCAATGCACGCATTTGCGCAGGATGGCTTCGGCCGCCTGGCCGTCGGCGGTGTGCTTGAACTCGGGGGCGAGGTTGGTTTGCATGGCGGCTCAGAAGTCGGGATAGAGGCGGCCGCGATTGAAGATGCCGGCCGGGTCGAACTGCTTCTTGAGTTCGCGGGTGATGCGGTCCAGCGGCGCGGCCAGCGGGGTGAACACACCCGCGCTCTTGTCGCTGGCGCGAAACAGCGTGGCGTGGCCGGTGGTGCTGTCCAGCACCTCGCCCATGTCCGGGCGCTGCGGCAGCGGCAGCTTGAGCCAGCGCTGCGCGCCGCCCCATTCGATCAGCGTGGGGCCCAGGCCCAGCGGCGGGGCGGTGTCGGGCACGCTCAGGCGCATCAGCGACTCACCCTCGGCGAGCTGGAAGAATGGGGCGGTCTGTTCGCGCAGCGCATGCCACAACTGCGCGGCCTGGCTCTCGCCCAGGATGGTGCCACCCATGCTCTTGTGCGCAGCGGCCACGGCAGCCTGGGCACCACGCAGGCGCACCATCAGCGCACCCTCGTGCCAGCAGGAGGCATTGACCGGCAGGGGCTGCGCACCCCAGCTGTTGAGCTGCAGGAGAGCCCGCGCTTCGTCCAGTTCGAACACCAGTGTGCTTTCGGCGACAGCCCGCGGCAGCACCTTGAGTGAAACCTGGGTGATCAGGCCCAGGGTGCCCATGGCACCGGCCATCAGGCGCGAGACGTCGTAACCGGCCACGTTCTTCATGACCTGTCCGCCAAAGGTCAGCAATTCGGCCTTGCCGTTGAGCAGCTCCAGCCCCAGCACGTAGTCGCGCACGGCGCCGGCACTGGCGCGTGCCGGGCCGTTGAGGCCACAGGCGACCATGCCCCCGACGGTGGCCATGGCGCCGCCGTCGGCAAAGTGCGGCGGATCGAAGGGCAGGTACTGGCCCTTCTGTGCCAGCACGGCTTCGAGCTCGGCCAGCGGTGTGCCGGCGCGCACGGTGACAACCAGTTCACTGGGTTCGTAGCTGACGATGCCGGCCAGGGGCCGGGTGTCCAGCAGCTCGCCCAGCAGGGACTGGCCGTAGAAGTCTTTGCTGCCACCCCCACGGATGCGCAGTGGCGTACCGGTCGCGGCGGCCTGGCGCACGCGCTCCGTGATGTCTTGCAGGGCTTGATCCATGCCGCCATGTTAACGGCTGGCCGGAGCGCCAAGGAAAAAAGGCCCGCTCGAGCTTGCGCTCTTGCGGGCCTGAACCAGAGGAGACTCTCGCTTGCTCTAGCGCGGCAGCCGGTGCACGAGGCGCCGGCTGCCGTCCATTGCTCTTTTAACGGTTGTAGGCGGTTTCGCCGTGGGCCGTGATGTCCAGACCCTGGCGCTCGTCTTCTTCGCTGACGCGCAGACCGATGGTCAGATCGACAATCTTGTAGGCGATGAAGGAGACCACACCGGACCAGACGATGGTGATCATCACGGCCTTGGCCTGGATCCACACCTGAGCGGCGATGGAGTAGTCGGCCGGGGTCACCATGCCGACCGTGACCCAGTCACCGACCAGGCTCGGGCCACCCAGGGACGGGCTGTTGAACACGCCGGTCAGCAGGGCACCGAGGATACCGCCGACGCCGTGCACGCCGAACACGTCGAGCGAGTCATCGGCACCGAGCAGCTTCTTCAGGCCGCTGACACCCCACAGGCAGATGAAGCCAGCCAGCAGGCCGACGATCAGCGCGCCGCCGATGCCGACGTTGCCGGCGGCAGGCGTGATGGCAACCAGGCCAGCAACGGCACCCGAAGCGGCACCCAGCATGGAGGCCTTGCCCTTGAGCAGCGCCTCACCCACGCACCAGGCCAGCACGGCAGCAGCGGTTGCCACGAAGGTGTTGGCGAAGGCCAGGGCGGCGAAGCCGTTGGCTTCCAGGGCGGAGCCGGCGTTGAAGCCGAACCAGCCCACCCACAGCAGGGCCGAACCGACCATGGTCAGTGT
>JBEIPS010000144.1:0-3979 GCA_040376915.1 Hylemonella sp. | reverse complement strand
TGCCGCACGGTCTCGCCCATGCCCACGATGCCGCCCGAGCAGACCTTGACGCCGGCGCCGCGCACGCGGGCCAGGGTGTCCAGGCGGTCCTGGTAGTCACGGGTGGAGACGATGTCGCCGTAGAACTCGGGCGCGGTGTCCAGGTTGTGGTTGTAAAAGTCCAGGCCGGCGTCACGCAGCTGTTCGGCATGACCGTCTTCCAGCATGCCCAGCGTGGCGCAGGTCTCCATGCCCAGGCCCTTCACGCCGCGCACCAGCTCGGCCACCTTCTGGATGTCGCGGTCCTTGGGCGCGCGCCAGGCGGCACCCATGCAGAAGCGTGTGGCGCCTGCGTCCTTGGCGCGCTGGGCGGCGAACAGAACTTCTTCGAGTTCCATCAGCTTGCTGGCCTTGACGCCGGTGTCGAACTCGGCCGCCTGGGGGCAGTAGCCGCAGTTCTCGGGGCAGCCGCCGGTCTTGACCGAGAGCAGGGTGGCGAACTCCACCTTGGTGGGGTCGAAGTGCTCGCGGTGCACGATCTGCGCGCGGTAGAGCAGTTCGGGGAAGGGCAGCTGGAACAGTGCCTCGATGGCGTCCACGCTCCAGCGCTCGGCCTTGGGGTGCACGGGCGCCTTGGGGGCGCGGTGCAGGGTGATGGTCTGTGCTGTCATGGTGTTTCCTTGGCGCTGTATTCAGGCGCTGTCGCCGCCGTGGTGGTCGGCGTGCACTGGCACATGCGATGCTTCCTGCACCGGGATATGACTGCGCTGTTCCTTGATGCGGTTCTTGTCGTCCACGAAGACCAGCTTGGGCTCGAAACCCTTGCACTTCTCTTCGGGCACCTGGCCGAAGGCCGCGATGATGAGCAGGTCGCCCACGGAGGCGCGGCGCGCGGCCGAGCCGTTGACCGAGATGATGCCGGAGCCGCGCTCACCGCGGATGGCGTAGGTGATGAAACGCTCGCCGTTGTTGATGTTCCAGATGTGAACCTGTTCGTTCTCCATCAGGTTGGCGGCTTCCAGCAGGTTCTCGTCGATGGCGCAGGAACCTTCGTAGTGCAGCTCGCAGTCGGTAACGGTGGCGCGGTGGATCTTGGATTTGAGCAGGGTGCGGTACATGAGGTGTCTCTCCGGTCAGCTCTTCAGGGCGCGGGTGGCGTCAGGAAGGTGGGGCGGGCAGTGGCGTCGGTTTGCGGGTAATCGCGGCTGAAGTGCAGGCCGCGGCTTTCATGGCGTGATTGTGCGCTGCGCACGATCAGGTCCGCAACCTGGACCAGGTTGCGCAGCTCCAGCAGGTCGCGCGTGACGTGGAAGCTGGCGTAGTACTCCTGGATCTCCGAGCGCAGCAGGTCGATGCGGTGCGCCGCGCGCTCCAGGCGCTTGTTGGTGCGGACGATGCCCACGTAGTCCCACATGAAACGGCGCAGCTCGTCCCAGTTGTGCGAGATGACCACGGCCTCGTCGGCGTCGGTCACACGGCTGTCGTCCCAGGCCGGCAGGGCGGGCGGGGCGGCGGTTTTTTCGCGGCTGATGGACAGCGCGGCGGCGCGTGCGTAGACCATGCACTCCACCAGGGAGTTGCTGGCCAGGCGGTTGGCGCCGTGCAGGCCGGTGTAGGCGGTCTCGCCCACGGCGTACAGGCCCTGCAGGTCGGCGCGGCCGTCCAGGTCGGTGACCACGCCGCCGCAGGTGTAGTGCGCGGCTGGCACCACGGGGATGGGCTGCCTGGCCATGTCGATGCCCAGTTCCAGGCAGCGCGCGTAGATGGTGGGAAAGTGCTCCAGCAGGAAGGCCTTGGGCTGGTGCGAGATGTCCAGGTGTACGCAGTCCAGGCCGCGTTTTTTCATCTCGAAGTCGATGGCGCGGGCCACCACGTCGCGCGGGGCCAGTTCCGCACGCTCGTCGTGCGCGGGCATGAAGCGGGTGCCGTCGGGCAGGATGAGGCGGCCGCCTTCACCACGCACGGCTTCGCTGATCAGGTAGGACTTGGCGTCCGGGTGGTAGAGGCAGGTGGGATGGAACTGGATGAACTCCATATTGCCCACGCGGCAGCCGGCGCGCCAGGCCGCGGCGATGCCGTCGCCGGTGGCGGTGTCAGGGTTGGTGGTGTAGAGGTAGACCTTGCCGGCGCCGCCCGTGGCCAGGATGGTGTGCGGCGCGCTGAAGGTGTCCACCACGTCGGTGACCTCGTTCAGCGCGTACAGGCCCAGGCAGCGCTGGCCGGGCAGGCCCAGCTTGGCGCTGGTGATCAGGTCCACCAGCATGTGGTGTTCGAACAGGGTGATGCCGGGCGTGGCCCGCACCTTCTTCATCAGCGTGTCCTGCACGGCCGCGCCGGTGGCGTCGGTCACGTGCACGATGCGGCGTTCGCTGTGGCCGCCTTCGCGCGTGAGGTGCAGGTGGCCGTCTTCCTGTGAGAAGGGCACGCCCAGGTCCTGCAGCCAGCGGATGCTCACGGGGGCCTGTTCCACGACAAAACGCGTGGCGTCCAGGTCGCACAGGCCGGCGCCGGCCACCAGGGTGTCCTGCACATGGGATGCCAGCGTGTCGCCCTCGCCCATGACGGCGGCGATGCCGCCCTGGGCCCAGCGGCTGGAGCCGTCGTTGAGCGTGCGCTTGGTGATGACGGCCACGCGGTGCGTGGGCGCCAGGTGCAGGGCGGCGCTCAGGCCTGCCAGGCCGCTGCCGACGATGAGGACGTCAAAGGAGTGGGATGCCGGCGACACGGGTGTTCAGGGGGAGTAAGAGGGGGATCAGGCGGGGGTGTAGGCCAGCCGCACGTAGATGGGGGCGAAGGCCTCGGCCTGGGTGATGTCGATCAGGGTTTCCTTGGCCAGCTCCAGCAGGGCGATGAAGGTCACCACCAGCAGGGGCACGCCCTTGGACGGGTCGAACAGGTGTTCGAATTCGACGAATTTCCGGCCCTGCAGCTGGCGCAGCACGATGCTCATGTGTTCGCGCACCGACAGCTCCTCACGCGAGATCTTGTGGTGCTGCACGAGTCTGGCGCGCTTGAGGATGTCGGCCCAGGCTTCCTGCAGGTCCACCACGTGCACGTCGGGGAAACGCGGCTGCAACGATTGCTCGATATAGACCTGGGCCTTGAGGAAGTCGCGCCCGTACTGCGGCAGGTTGCCCAGCTGCGCGGCGGCGATCTTGATCTGCTCGTATTCGAGCAGGCGGCGCACCAGCTCGGCGCGGGGATCCTCGGCCTCTTCGCCTTCGGCCGCCTTCTTGGGCGGCAGCAACATGCGCGACTTGATCTCGATCAGCATGGCGGCCATCAGCAGGTACTCGGCGGCCAGTTCCAGGTTGCGGTCGCGGACCTGGTCCACATAGGTCAGGTACTGGCGCGTGACCGCAGCCATGGGGATGTCGAGGATGTTGAAGTTCTGCTTGCGGATCAGATAGAGCAGCAGGTCCAGCGGGCCTTCGAAGGCTTCGAGGAAGACCTCCAGCGCATCCGGCGGGATGTACAGATCCTGCGGCATGGCGAACAGCGGCTCGCCGTACAGGCGTGCCACGGCCACGTGGTCCACCACCTGGGGCATGACCGCGGCGTGCGGGGCCTCGGCGGCGGGCAGGCCGGCGCTGTCGTGGGGGTCGCTCATCTAGGGCCTGTTCACACTCATTTCGCAAGTGCGAACGTGGTTAAAACCGCGCCAATCTAGGCGCGCGACGACGCCCAGGCTGGCCGCCTGGGCTAGGAGTGCAACAACGAGTGGCGCGGTTTTAACCACGTTCCCTCCGGGTTGCGGCCAAAAAAGCCATGCGGGGTGTTGCGCGGACTTGCCGGGGGATGACCCCGGCGGCGTCCACGCGCCTACCGCATGACATTTTTGATCCGCAACGCATCTTGTAAAAATAGTACGGGCAGGCCCTAGTTCAGCTTGGACTGGGCGACGTGCTTGAGCAGCTCGGTCACCGAGGTGTCCATGACGTCGGTGAAGGGCTTGGGAAACACACCCATCCAGAGCACGGCGACGGCCAGCAGCGTGAGC
>JBEIPS010000208.1:0-1729 GCA_040376915.1 Hylemonella sp. | reverse complement strand
GTCTGGCCTACCGCCTGCATGTGCAGGCGCGAGACCGCACGGGATACCTCTACATCAGCGACGGCACAGCAGGTTCCTACCGCATCTACGGCCCTTTGCCGCTCTGGAGCTGCCTGCACGGCCGTTCGTTCTGAACGGGTTTGGGGGTACGACGGCGCCGGTGCCTGGCTCGCCTGGGTGGCGCCCTCAGCGACTGCCGGCCTGCTGGCGCTCACGCCAGCGCGCCAGCACCTCTTCGGCTGGCGCGGGGCGGCCGTGCAGATAACCCTGCTGGATGACCTGGCCGCGCGCGTTGAGGAATTCGGCCTGCTCGGTGGTCTCCACCCCTTCGGCCACGACCTTGAGGCGCAGGTGGCGTGCCACCGAGAGGATGGCCTCCACCAGAGCGGCGTCGCTGGGGTCGGTGGGCGCGTCCTGCACGAAACTGCGGTCGATCTTGAGTTCGTGGATGGGCAGGCGCTTGAGGTAGGCCAGCGACGAGTAGCCGGTGCCGAAGTCGTCCAGCGAGAACTTCACGCCCAGGCTGGTCAGGTGCGACATCTTCTGCACCACGATCTCCATCTGGTCCATCACGATGCTTTCCGTGATCTCGATGACCAGGTCGTCTGGCTCGGCGCCGTGGGCCGCCAGGGTGTCCTGCACCGCCTGCACGAATCCGGGCTGGTGGAACTGGCGCGGGCTGATGTTGACGGCGATGGGCAGGCGCAGGCCTTCGCGGCGCAGCGCGCCCAGGTGGGCGCAGACGGTCTGCAGCACCCAGCTGCCCAGCTCGGTGATGAGTTCGCTTTCCTCGGCTATGGGGATGAAGTTGCCGGGGGCCATGAGGCCCTGCTCAGGGTGCAGCCAGCGCACCAGCGCCTCGGCGCCGACCACCCGGCCCTGGGCATTGACCTGGGGCTGCAGGTACAGACGCAGTTCGTTGGCGGCCAGGCCGCGGCGCAGGTCCCGCTCGATCAGGAAACGGCGGCTGATGAGCTGCTCCATGGACACGTCGAAGAAGGCTGTCTGGCCCGTGCCGCCATCCTTGGCGCGGTGCAGCGCGGTGTCGGCACGCCGAAGCACGTCGCCCGGGCTGTCGGCATCTCCCTGGGGCAGCAGGGTGATGCCCACGCAGCAGCCGATGTTCAGGGCCTCGCCCTGCTCCAGTTCGAAAGGCGCGTCCAGCCGTTCCTGCAGGGCCTGGGCCAGGCGCAGGGCCTGGGAGCTGGCGCCCTCGCTGTCGGCCCCGCCGGTGTGCAGCAGGATGGCGAATTCGTCGGCGCTCAGGTGGGCCAGCTTGTCGTCGGCATGCAACAGGCCGGCCAGGCGCTTGCCCACGCGCTGCAGCAGCTGGTCACCCGCGCTGTGGCCCAGCGCGTCGTTCACCGTCTGGAAGCGGTCCAGGTTGAGCAGCAGCAGGGCGCAGTGCTCGGCCGTGCGGGCGTGGGCCTGCAGCACTTCCTGGATGTCGATCAGCAGGCGGTGGCGGTTGGGCAGCGCGGTGAGCGGGTTGAACCAGGCCAGCTGGTGCGCCTTGTCCTCGGCGTCCTTCTGCGCGGTCAGGTCCAGCTGCACGGCCAGGTAGTGGGTGATCTGGCCCTGGGCGTCGCGCACGGGCGCCACGTTCATGCTCTGCACGTAGTCGCGTCCGTTCTTGTGGCGGTTGATCATCTCGCCATGCCAGGTCTGGCCCGCGCTCAGCGTGAACCACAGGGAGGCAAAGACTTCGGGCGGGGTGCGGTCCGAGCGC
>JBEIPS010000219.1:0-1513 GCA_040376915.1 Hylemonella sp. | reverse complement strand
GCTGAGGGCCGAGCCTGGGGTCGAGACCTGGACGCGCTTTTTCCCGAACAAGACGATGGGGTCGGTCCTGAAGAAGAACGGGAGCCGGGTCACGGAAAAACTCGGCGCCTCTCGTCTTGCCTTTGAGCTGGTGGAGGTGGCCGGAGCACTCGAGATGCGCCTGGAGACCCTGCATTTCTGGGGCGTCCCCTGTCCGCGCTGGCTGATGCCTGAGATCACGGCCCGGGAAACCGGGGAGGCGCAGCGGCTGAATTTCCTGGTTCAGGCCACCGTCCCGGTGCTGGGCCTGGTCGTGAGTTACAGCGGCTATCTGGCCCTGGCCCTGGCCCAGGACCCGGGAGGCGCCCGATGATTCTTGTGTTTGACGCACAGTGCCTGCTGTGTGATGGCTGGGTCCAGTTCCTGCTGAAGCACGACCGCAAGGGTGTGTTCCAGTTCGCTTCCATCCAGGGGGAAACCGGCCAGGCGCTGCTCGCCAGGGCCGGCCTGAAGGTGGAAGGCCTGCAAACCCTGTTGCTGGTCGATGGGCAGAAGACCTGGCAACACACGGCCGCCATCCTGCAGGTACTGAACCGTCTGGGCTGGCCCTGGCGCCTCGCCTGGCTAGGCTGGCTGGTCCCGGCCCCCTTGCGGGATGCGCTGTACCGGTGGATCGCCCGCAACCGCTACCGCATGTTCGGTCGCTCCGAGTCTTGTCTGCTGCCGCCGCCGGAATTCGCCTCGCGTTTTCTGCACTGAGCAGCCGGGGCCTGCTCAGTCTGCGCCGACCAGCCGGGCCTTCACGCTCTTGCCCTTGACCTTGCCTGCGTTCAGCCGCGCCACGGCTTCGCTGGCAATGCTGCGCTCCACGGCCACGAAGGTGCAGAACTCGGTGACGTTGATCTTGCCGATCTGCTCGCGGGTGTAGCCGGCTTCGCCGGTCAGCGCGCCCAGCACGTCGCCGGGGCGGATCTTTTCCTTGCGTCCGCCGAGGATCTGCAGCGTCGTCATGGGCGGCAGCAGGGGCTCCTTGCTGGCCGGTTTCAGTTCGTCCAGTTTGTGCCAGACGGATTCCTGCGTCTGGTACTGCTCGATCTTGCCCACCGCCCCCATCTCGTCCATGCTCGCCAGGCTCAGGGCCAGGCCGGACTCGCCGGCGCGGCCGGTGCGGCCGATGCGGTGCACATGCACCTCGGGGTCGGGCGAGATGTCCACGTTGATCACGGCTTCGAGCTGGGTGATGTCCAGTCCGCGCGAAGCCACGTCGGTGGCCACCAGCACCGAGCAGCTGCGATTGGAAAACTGCGCCAGCACCTGGTCGCGTTCACGCTGTTCCAGCTCGCCGTACAGCGCCAGCGCGCTGATGCCCTGGCCTTGCAGCAGCGTCACCAGTTCCTTGCAGCGTTGTTTGGTGTTGCAGAAGGCCAGGGTGCTGACCGGGCGGAAGTGCAGCAGCAGCTGGGCTACGGCCTGCAGGCGGCTGGCGCGTGTGACTTCATAGAAGCGCTGTTCGATCTTCGGCCCGCTCTGCTTC
>JBEIPS010000161.1:0-3226 GCA_040376915.1 Hylemonella sp. | reverse complement strand
CGGTCGCTGATGTCCATCACCACGCCCATGTCGTGCTCGATCAGCACCACGGTCGTGCCGAACTCGTCGTTGATGTCGAGCACGAAACGGCACATGTCCTGCTTTTCTTCCACGTTCATGCCCGCCATGGGCTCGTCCAGCAGCAGCACCTGCGGCTCCATGGCCAGGGCGCGGCCCAGGTCCACGCGCTTTTGCAGGCCGTAGGGCAGCTGGCCCACGGGCGTCTTGCGGTGCGCCTGGATCTCCAGAAAGTCGATGATGTGCTCGACGAACTCGCGGTGGCGGATCTCCTCGCGCTGGGCCGGCCCGATGCGCAGCGCCTGCAGCAGGATGTTGCTGCGGATCTTCAGGTTGCGCCCGGTCATGATGTTGTCCAGCACGCTCATGCCCTTGAACAGGGCCAGGTTCTGGAAGGTGCGCGCCACGCCCATCTCGGCCACCTGGCGGCTGTTCATGTGGTCGAAGGTCTCGCCGCGGAAGGTGATGGTGCCGTGCTGTGGCGTGTACACCCCGTTGATGCAGTTGAGCATGGAGCTCTTGCCCGCGCCGTTGGGGCCGATGATGGCGCGGATCTCGTGCTCGCGCACGTCGAAGGAGATGTCGGTCAGCGCCTTGACGCCGCCGAAGGCCAGCGAGATGTTCTTCACATCCAGGATCACGTCGCCCAATTTTCTTTGCGTCATTTGATCTTCACTCTTCTCAGGCCGCCTTGGCCACGCCCGGGTAACGCCGGGCGTCGCGGATGGGCAGCGTGGCCGAGACGGTGCCGCTGCGCCCGTCCTCGAACTTCACCTGCGTTTCGATGAACTGCTCGGCGCGCCCCTCGTACAGCGCCCCGATCAGCACGGCATATTTTTCGCCGATGAAACCGCGGCGCACCTTGCGTGTGCGGGTCAGTTCGTCGTCGTCAGGGTCCAGCTCCTTGTGCAGCACCAGGAAGCGGGCAATCTGCGTGTCGGCCATGCCGGCCTCGGCCGCCAGGTCGGCGTTGACCTGCTGCACGCAGTCGGCCAGCATGTCCAGCACCGCCGGCTTGCTGGCCAGGTCCACATAGCCGCTGTAAGGCAGGCCCTGGCGCTCGGCCCAGTTGCCCACGGCCTCGAAGTCGATGTTGATGAAGGCGCAGACCTGGTCGCGGCCGTGGCCGAAGACCACCGCCTCCTTGATCTGCGGGAAGAACTTGAGCTTGTTCTCGATGTAGTTGGGCGCGAAGATGGCGCCGCTGGCCATCTTGCCCACGTCCTTGGCCCGGTCGATGATGAGCAGATGGCCGTCGGCGTCGATCACACCGGCGTCGCCCGTATGGAAATAACCCTGCGCGTCCATCACCTCGGCGGTGGCGTCGGGCCGTTTGTAGTACTCCTTGAGCACCGAGACACCGCGCACCAGCACTTCGCCGTTCTCCGCGATCTTGATCTCGATGCCCGGCGCCGCCTCGCCCACGCTGTTGAGCTTGACGCGGCCGTTCTTCTGGATGCAGACGTAGGCGCAAGTCTCGGTCTGGCCGTAGAGCTGCTTGAGGTTGATGCCGATGGAGCGGTAGAAGCGGAACAGGTCCGGCCCGATGGCCGCGCCCGCCGTGTAGGCCACGCGGATGCGCGACAGGCCCAGCACATTGCGCAGCGGCCCGTAGACCAGCACATTGCCCAGCGCGTAGAGCAGGCGGTCCGTGAACGACACCTGGTGGCCGTCCAGTATCTCGGCGCCGCAGCGCCGCGCCACGGCCATGAACTGCTTGTAGAGCCAGCGCTTCGGGGCTGCGGCGTCTTCCATACGGATCGAGACCGAGGTCAGCATGCTCTCGAAAACCCGCGGCGGGGCGAAGTAGTAGCTCGGTCCGATCTCGCGCAGGTCGATGCTCACCGTCTCGGCCGACTCGGGGCAGTTGATGGTGAAACCCGCTACCAGCCACTGGGCGATGGAGAAGAGGTGGTCACCCACCCAGGCCGGCGGCAGGTAGGAAATGATGTTGTCCTGCGGCACCAGGCCGTCCACCTCCACCCCACCCTGCGCGGCGGCGATGAAACTGGCGTGCGTCTGGCACACGCCCTTGGGCCGGCCCGTGGTGCCCGAGGTGTAGAGGATGACCGACACGTCGGAGGGCTGGCCCGACTCGACCGACTTGCGGTAGAAGTCCGGGTGCTGCTGTTCGTACTGGCGCCCCAGCTCGAACAGGCGCTCGATGCTGATCAGCCCCTCGTGCTGGTAGTTGCGCAGGCCGCGCGGATCGCCGTAGACGATGTGCTGCAGCAGGCCGGGCAGGCTCTCGCGCAGCTCCAGCAGCTTGTCCACCTGCTCCTGGTTCTCGGCAAAGGCGTAGTGGATCTCGGCGTCCTGCAACACGAAAGCCATCTCGCTGGCGATTGCGTCCTGGTACATGGGCACGGGCACACCGCGCAGGCTTTGCGCCACGATGAAGGCCTGGTAGAGATGCGGCCGGTTGTCGCCCACGATGGCCAGGTTCTGCCCGGGCTTGAAACCCAGCGCCGCCAGGCCGCAGCTCATGAGGCGCACGTCCTCGGCGGCGCGCGCCCAGCTCCAGGTCTGCCAGATGCCGTATTCCTTCTCGCGCATGGCGGGGGCCAGCGGCCGCTGCGCCGCGTGCTGCATCAGTAGTCGAGGGAAAGTCGTCTGCATCCCGTTTCCTTGTCTGCTCGCCTGGGTCACATCGGACCCTGCTTGCAGCCATGGTAGGACCCGATTTGACGTTATGTTGTCGTTGCGATGACAATTCAGGGGAATCCCTAGCTGGTACTTTCCCGCCCTGACCCGATCCGACCATGAGCACAGAACCCAGCCTGCACCAACGCCGGCGTGCGCCCACAGCCTCCGAACTGGCCGGCATCCCCTGGCTGAGCCGGCTCACGCCCGAGGAATACCAGATCGCGGTGGTCGAGCTTCAGATCAGCGAGGCCCAGCCCGGTGACCTGGTCTGCCGCATCGGCCGGCCCGTCACCTACTGGTTCGGCGTGGTCGACGGCCTGCTCAAGATGAACAGCGACAACGCCGACGGCCAGTCCCTCACCTTCACCGGGGTACCGCCGGGCGGCTGGTTCGGCGAGGGCACGGCGCTCAAGCGTGAGACCTACCGCTACAACATCCAGGCCCTGCGCAAGAGCCTGGTGGCCGGCCTGCCGGTGGACACCTTCCACCGCCTGCTGGACCAGTCCATCGGTTTCAACCGCTTCGTCATGAACCAGCTCAACGAGCGCCTGGGCCAGTTCAT
>JBEIPS010000207.1:0-1792 GCA_040376915.1 Hylemonella sp. | reverse complement strand
GCGCAGGCCCCAGACCTGCAGGCCCTGGGACAGGGTGTCGATCTCGCCGCGCTGACGCGGTGCCGTGGTGTTGACCTGCTGCAGGAAGCGGTAGCTCAGCACGGGCTCGGCACACAGCAGGGCTTCGATGCGGTCCAGCGATACATCCTGCTCGATGGCGTGCACCACGCGGCTGATGGCGGTGCGGTCGGGCAGGCGGGCCGCAGGCTGCAGTTCGCGCAGCACATCGCCCACCGGCCAGTCGGCCACGGCCCAGGCCTCGTGCTGGTCCAGCGCGCTGGCGGCCTGCGCGCGGCTGGCGGGTGCAAACAGGATCTGGCCCGGGGGCAGGGTGTAGTCCTGGTCCAGGCGGTAGTGGCTGGGCCGCCCCACGGCTGGCGCTGGCGCAGCCAGGCCCGGGGCGTCCGGCCAGAGCAGGGGCAGGCCGCGTGCCTGGGCCTGTAACGCGCGCGGGCGCAGCACGGTGTCGCCGAGCACGTCGGGGGGCAACAGCAGCCAGGGGCCATCGGGGCGGCCGTGCACCAGCAGGTCCAGCAGCAGGGCGGGCTGGCGTACCGACAGCAGCAGCCTGGGTGCGCGGGTGGGCCACAGCTCGTCGAGCAGGGCCAGCAGGTGGCGTGCGTCGAGGCCTTGGGCGGCGGGCAGGGATTCGACCCGCAGTTCGACCCCGGCGACTTCGCGCCGGCGGTTCCACAGCAATCGGTAAGCCAGGGTGAGCTGGTCCAGGACGGAGGCGCTCATGCGGGGGCGCTCAGGAATTCAGTGCGAACAGACCTTCAGTTCAGCTGATGTAGTTGAACAGCGAGAGGCGCTGGATCTGGGCATAGGTCTGCAGCGCCGCGCTGTAGCCGGTCTGCTGGGTCTGGAAGTCCGAGATGCCCTTGACCATGTCCATGTCCTCGGCGCGCGAGCGGTCCGTTTCGAGCTGGAGGGACTTGTCCTGCTGGTTGTTGTCGATGATGTCGGCGCGCTTGAGCAGTTCGCCGGCTGTGCCGCGCGCGGACTGCACGCGGTCCATGGCGCTGTCGAGTTGGGCCAGGGCCAGGGAGTTGTTGTGGGTGAGCACATTCCCGTTGGGCTGGCCATCGATGGCGGCGATGGCGGCATCGACCACCGCGAAGATGTCGGTGCGCGTGCTCGCGCTGATGGCCAGGGTGTCACCGTTGGCGGGCACGCCGCGGGCGATGAATGACATGCCCTCGAAAACGACGTCCTGACCATCGACATAGGCCTGGTTGGCCAGTACCGGCACCGCAGCGGCGCCCGTGGGATCCGTCACCGGGTCGTAGCGATAGACATCGTAGGTGATGGTGGGGGGCAGAGCGGCCCCCAGCGGATTGGGCGTGACGTTGAAGGCCAGCGTGTAGTTCTGTCCTGTCAGCAGCGAGGGGTCGACGACCTTGCCGACGTCGGTCCAGGCCTCGCCGGTGTTGTTCGTGTTGGTGGCCCGGGGCGGGATCAGTGCGGCCCGGGCGGTGCCCAGCGCCGTGGGCACCGCGGCCAGATCGGCGAGCCCGAGGTCGAGGTTGAACACACCGTTGCCCGTGGGCACGTTCATGAACACCGTCTGCCCGTCCATGGCGGAGGGAATGCTCACCGGGCCGCTGGACTGCTGGCCCGGTATGCCGTTGAAGGTCACGCCTGTGGTCACGTCGACGAAGGGGGCGGTGGCACTGCCCAGGCCACCGAACAGCGGCACGCCGTTGCTGTCCTGCTTGTTGGCGTAGGTAAAGAGCTGGTCGCGCAGGCTGCGCATTTCCTGGGCCAGGCTGCGACGGTCCACGGGGGTAAG